>DASRWT010000087.1:0-20753 GCA_035654455.1 Candidatus Nitrosocosmicus sp.
GGCCTCGGTGACGAGAATCGTCCCCGGGGTGGCGAGCTGCTCCATGCGGGCGGCAAGGTGCGTCGTCTGACCCACCGCGCTGTAGTCCATCCGCAGGTCGCTGCCGATTGCGCGCACCACGACCTCGCCCGAGTTCAGCCCTACGCGGATGTGCGGGCGGACGCCCAGCCGGAGCTCCAGCTCATCGGCCAGTATCCCGATCGTCTCCTTCATCCGGAGCGCCGAATAGCCGGCCCGCACGGCGTGATCCTCGTGGGCCACCGGGGCGCCGAACAGCGCCATGATACCGTCCCCCATCACCTGGTTGACGGTGCCCTCGTAGCGATGGACCGCCTCCATCATGCGCTCGAGCACGGGATCGAGGATCAGGCGCGCCTCTTCGGGGTCTCGCTCGGCCAGGAGCTCCATGGACCCCTTGAGGTCGGCGAACATCACGGTGACCTGCTTCCGCTCGCCCTCGAGAGCCGCGCGGCCCCCGAGGATCCGATCCGCAAGATGCGCCGGCGTGTACGCCTTGGGGGAGGCGTACGCAGCAGGTGGCGAGGGAGCGGCCGGCTTGGTCTTGGAGAGCGCGGTGCCGCAGCCACCGCAGAAGGTCGATCCGGCGTCATTGACGAAGCCGCAGGCCGCGCAAGGGACGACCAGGGCCGCGCCGCATGAAGCGCAGAAGCGGCGATCGTCCTTATTCTCAACCTGGCACTGGGGACACTGCATCACTGCATCGAGTGCGGTCGCTTGGTCTCGACGGCTACGCCATCCTAGCCCGGAGAAGAAGGGGGGTCAAGATTGCGCGGGGCGCGCGCATGCGCTCCGAGCGCGGCGTGCAGCGGGCGGCCGAGATAACGCGCCACGCCGGGCATCCATAATGCCAGGTACGCCAGGAGCAGGACGTACGGGAGATCGTCCCACTCGCTGGCGATCCGCGCGGCGAGATATCCTCCGCCGAACCGCGACAACGCCATCACGATGAATGTCGGCCCGGCGAGGATCGCGGGCAGTACGCGCACCGCTTCGAACCCCGACACCGGTCGCCCTCTCGGGCTCACGAGGGCAATGCCGGGGCAATCGTCGCTCGCGTCACCCCGGACAACGTACCGGCAACGCCGGAGCCAGTCGAGCCACGACAGCAGCGTCAGGCGGCGGCGGCACGCGGCGCAACGCGAATCGTGAAACACCTGCCAGCCTCCGTCCCCCGCGGGAAGGAACAGGATCCCGGCGGCAAGCATGTCCCAGGTGAACAGGCCCGGCGCCACCAGGAACTCGAGATACGCGACGAACATGAAGCCGACCACGAGACCGGCTCGCCAGAACGGCCGGAAGACGGCCGCCGCCGCGAGGAAGAATTCGACCGCGATCGTGGCGACGCTCAATGCCGCCGGAGCCGTGCGCATGACGGCCCGGTTGAGGCGCTGGAGGAGGCCGAACCCGAGCCCATGGTCCGCCATGCGGAGCGCGCCGAGCCGCGTCCCCTCCAGGCCCCAGAAGGGACTGAACACCTTGTCGAAGGCCGCGTAGAAGAAGACGATGCCGACCTGGAGCCGCGCGAGCCGCTCCGGCCAGGCGGCACAACGCGCGGCAGCGGCGCGCTCGCGGACCAGGCGGGCGAGCGAGAGCCCGTCCTGGGAGCACCCGAGGAGCGCCAGTAGCGTCACGTGAAAGTGGGCATTGTGCGAGTAGTGCTCCGGGTCCAGAAGCATCACGTAGAACCCCAGACCGGCGAGGAACCAGCCGCATGGGGGCACCGCCAACCCGAGCAGCAGGCCGGCGGCCGCCGCGTACTGGAGCAGGGCCAGCACCGCCGCCGCGGCGGGCGTCAGGATGGGAAGCCAGGCGAAGGCCGGCGGCACATGGAAGGCCGAGGCCGCGTAGCTGGCAAGGAGCCCGTTGAACTTCGGGACGTGGAAGACCAGTGTCGTGAACGCCAGGGCGACGCGAAACGTCGCGAACCGACACGAGGGGACGGGAACGAACCAGCCGTTGCCGAAGCTGTGCTCGGCGGCGGCGTCACGGGGCGGCGTGGACACGAATCTCCGTGAGGGCAGGCAGATCGCCGGGCGGGACCCGGGTCCACCGGATGGACGCGACATAGGTATAGCCGTCGTGCCGATCGCGCGCGATGAAGGAGAGGAGGCGTGAGAATCGATCAAGCGCCTCGGCCTCCGACCAGTAC
Source organism: Candidatus Nitrosocosmicus sp. (assembly GCA_035654455.1). GTDB lineage: Bacteria > Methylomirabilota > Methylomirabilia > Rokubacteriales > CSP1-6 > DASRWT01. The sequence goes on from DASRWT010000087.1 coordinate 2,171, forward strand.
ACGGTCCGCATGCGCATCGGGTCGGGCGAGCGGTAGCCCCGCACGTAGTGCCCGACCTCCGGAACCGGCTCCGCACCGCCATCTCCCCGTGTCCGGAAGAGCCGCACCTCGTACGTGGACCCGATCGCCGAGAACATGCCCCAGCTGTAGCGGGCCCACCGATACTGGAAGTGGGGCGGTTCGAATTTCTGCAGCAGGGGCACGAGGACCTGGACCGAAAGCCAGAGCGCGATGAACGCCGCCGCCCCGCGCCGGCGCCACCCCGAAGTCCCGGTGGTGAGAGGGCTCATGTCGGACGCCGCCACTCTACCCGGTGGGGACGGGCTCCATCAAGGAATGGGTGTGGACGGGGCGGTTGACCTCTCGGCCCGGGCACCGCATGCTGAACGTCGTGAGCGGTACTCCCTCCCCGCGCTCCGGCGAGCCCACCGAGCCGGCAGCCTCCTCCTACTGGGACGGCATCTCCGACGGGATCGCGGGACACTATTACCACGACGCTGTCATCGGCCGGATCAAGCGAGCGGCGCATCTTCGGCTGATCGCCCGCTGGTGCGGCGACCTGCGCGGCAAGGTGGTGCTCAAGACCGATCTCTTCGAGGAAGCCCATGGCAGCGATCAGTTTCTCTTCGAGCTTCCGGAGGACGCGGTGCGGGTGGGCGTCGACATCGCGCCGCTCATCGCACGCCGGGCCGCGCAGCGGGCGCGCGCGGCCGGGACCAGGCCGCCTTTCCTCCTGGCCGCCGACGTGCTCACGCTCCCCTTCCGGACGGGCTCCATCGACGTGATCGTGTCCAACTCCACCCTGGACCACTTTCCCGAGCGTCGCCTCATCGATAGGGCGCTCGGCGAGCTCCACCGCGTGCTGCAGCCGGGCGGCGTCCTGATGATCACCTTCGACAATCCGCGCAGCCTTTCCTACCTCGCGGGCCGCCTCAAGCGGCTCCTCCGGCCCGATCCGTTCTATCTCGGCCATACCCTGTCGCGGCCCGAGCTCACCGACACCCTTGCCCGACTGGGCTATTGCGTCACCCACACCACGGCAATCATCCACGGCATGGAGAACCACTCGTCGGCGGCGATGTGGGCGGCGGCGCGGGTGGGCGGCCATCGGCTCTCCGCGGCCATCGGCAGGGCGCTCGGCGCCCTCGAGCGGCTCGAGGCCGCCCCTACCCGCTATCTGACCGGTGCGTTCGTCGCGGCCCGGGCGGTGAAGCCGGCGGCGGACCGGCCGGAATGACCGCGCTCCCGACCTTCTCCGTCGTCATCCCGACCTATCGCCGTCCCGCGCGGCTCGTGGCGTGCCTGCGGTCCCTCGCCGCGGTGGACTATCCGCGCGACCGTTTCGAGGTGATCGTGGTCGACGACGGAAGCGGTGCGCCGGTGAAGACTCCCCCGCTTCCCCTCGAGCTGACCGTGCTGACCCAGCCGCACGCCGGACCCGCCACTGCGCGCAATCTGGGCGCGGCGCGGGCTCGCGGCGACTACGTGGCCTTCACTGACGACGACTGCATGGCGGAGGCCGGCTGGCTTCGGGGCTTCGCAGTGCCTCTCGCCGAGGCGCCGGATCATGCCATCGGGGGGCGAACCGTGAACGCGCTGCCCGAGAACCTGTACTCGAGCGCGACCCAGCTGCTTCTGGACTTTCTCCACGAGTGGAGCGTCAAGTCCGGGAGCGGCCCCTTCTTCGCCTCCAACAATCTGGCGGTGCCCACCAGGCTATTCCGGACGCGCGGAGGCTTCGACACCGGGTTTCCGCTCGCGGCGGGTGAGGATCGGGAATTCTGTGATCGGTGGGCCCGACTGGGCGGCGGGCTCTCCCATGCGCCCGCGGCCGTGATCCGGCACGGCCACCATCTCACCCTCGGACGCTACTGGCGCCAGCATGTGAACTATGGACGCGGCGCGCTCCGATTCCACCGGCTGAGGGTGAAAGCCGCCGGTGGTCGCAAGATCAGGACGCCGCTCTCCTTCTATGGGCGCCTGGTCTTCTACCCGTTGACGCGCGACACCGGGATGCGGCGAGTCTCACTCAGCGCGCTGCTCGCGCTGGCCCAGCTCGCGAGCGCGATCGGCTACTGGCGGGAGGGACGGTGTCGATGAATGACCCGGCGCCACGGGCCTAGCTGGAACCCGCGGATCCACCCGGCACGGCGGTAGCCGGCCTTTTCCAGGGGCCGGAACGCGCGCTCGTTCCTCGACCACACCACGGCCAGCAGCCGGCGGGCGCCCGCTTCCCGGTAGAATCGAGCCATCCAGGCGATGCGGGCCCCCGCAAGATCGAGACCGCGGAATGCCGGCGCCGTATGCGAATCGAACTGGAAGACGTCGCCGGGCTCGAGCGGCAGCTCGCAGTCGAGGAACTCCACTCGGGCGTGGCGCGTCACCGCCCATCCTGCGTGCACGATCTGGCCGTCGTGCCACACCGCAAAGCACCGGGCGCCCTGCTCCAGGCGCTCCCGGATGGCCGCGCCATCGGCCTCCGGTCGGAAGCGCGCGAAAGCCGGCAGGTCGGCGGCGGTGATCGGCCCGATGCGGACGGGCACTCGCGGGCTGACGTCGGGCAATGGCCGGTCGAGCCAGCACTCCATGATCTCGACTCGTCGGTAGAGCCAGCTCCTCACGCGCGAGGGTCGGGGGCGGGGGGCTCGAAGGTTGCCGGCAACCGGGACGCCACCGCGGCGCGCACGCGGTCGGCCAGCACCCGCGCGGCGTGCCGGAGGTCGCCCCCGGCCGGCGGCGTGACCACGGGGTGATAGATGATGGTGAGCCGGCCGGGACGCGGTAGCATGCGCCCCGGAGGCCATGCCTCGTGACCGCCCAGGATGGTGACCGGGAGCACCGGCACGCCGCGCGCGCAGGCCAATCGAAACGCGCCGAGCTTGAAGCGCTGGAGCTTCCCGTCGAGACTCCGGGCCGCCTCCGGAAATATCATCACGGCATGCCCGTCATCGAGCAGCCTCACCGCCGCCCGCGTGGCCCGGGGATCCGCGGACTCGATATCCACCGGGAAGGCGCGCAGTCGCCGGATCAGCCAGGCGAAGCCCGGAATGTCGAAGAGCCGGTCCCAGGCCATGTAGTGGATGGGGCGCCGGATGGGAATGCTCACCAGCGGAGGGTCGGCGAAGGTCACGTGGTTGGGCGTGATGAGCAGCGGGCCCTCTTGCGGGATATGCTCGATTCCCTCGAAGCGGATACCGAAGAACATCCGCGCCGAGGCCCACATGGCCGGGCGAACCACGTCCAGGACCGGCGTCTTCACGTCCCGATACTGCCACGGACGCGCGGAACGGAACAATGAGCGCTCCGCCGCTGGTGATCGCCCACCGCGGCGCCTCGGCCGCGGCCCCGGAGAATACCATCGCCGCCTTCGAGCGCGCCATCGCGGACGGGGCCGACGCCATCGAGCTCGATGTCCACCTCTCGCGCGACGACCATCCGGTGGTCATTCACGACGAGACCCTCGAGCGCACCACCGACGGCTCCGGATCGGTGCGCGCCCATACCATGCGTGAGCTCAAGCGACTCGACGCGGGGGCGTGGCGGGGTCCGGCCTTCGCGGGGCAGCGGCTGCAGACGCTCCAGGAGGTGCTCGAGCGATTCCGCGGCCGCACGCGGTTCTGGATCGAGCTCAAGGGAGGCTCGGACCTCTACCCCGACATCGAGGAGCGTATCGTCGGGCTGCTGGAGGTCTATGACGCGATCGACGGGTCGCTCGTACAGTCCTTCGATCTCGCGGCGCTGGCGCGGCTGCGGGCGTTCTCCCGGGAGATCATCCTGGGCGCCCTGCTGGATCGGGCCCCGCTCGACGTGGCGGGCGACGTGCCCGCGGCCGCGAACGCGGTGTGCCCCTCGATGCAGATCCTGGGAATCCCGGAGCGGGAGGCGATCCGGCGCTCCGGGCGGCAATGCCATGTCTGGACGGTCAACGAGCCGGCCCAGATGGACCGGCTCGTTGACTGGTCGGTGGACGGGATCATCACGGACCAGCCGGCCGTGCTCCGGGCCCGTCTCCAGGCCCGGCGAACCGGCTGACCCGCGCTAGCTATTCGTCTTCGTCTTCGCCGCGAACGGGGCCGCCCACGGGCTGCAGCCGCTTCGACCGCTCGAGGCGGTCCTGGCAGCGCACGCAGGTCGTGACCTCGGGCATGGCCCGCAGCCGCGCCGGCGCGATGGGCTCCTCGCACTCCTGGCACGTGCCGTAATCGCCGCCGCGCAGCCGCTCCAGCGCCTCGGCGAGCTTGTTGGCCCGCTCGACGAGCATGCTCCGGGTGGCGAAGCTCATCTCGCGATCCTCGTTCAGCTGAATCAGATCCACTTCATCGGCCAGGGGCGTGTTCTCCCCCGCGCCGGGGAACTCCTCGAGGACCAATCCGCCGCCCATGCGGCGAATTCGGCTCACGGTGTGGCTCAGCTCGCTCTCAAGCCGCTTCTTGATCTCGTCCATCGCTATCCTCCTGGGTATCGGGCTGGGTATCGGGCCTTGCCCGTCCCTATGTTGGTCATGGGAGAATGCAAAGCCCATGCCCGACCCTCGGCTTCTTGGACTATGCGTAAAGCTTCGATATTCAAGATTCACTCCCGGGCCAAAGGGATTCAGGAGGGCGAATTTCCTACCCGGCTCAGGGAGAAATCCGCCCCGGAGTGCCAAATCTTGTGGCCAAAGAGGGACGCCGGGGCCCCCTGGGCTCCTGGAGCTGCCTCTTTGGGGGGGCGAGGGACGGCGAGGGCCTGCCTCGCTGGTAGCCACTCCCGCGCCGCGAAGAGCGGCATCAGTACGATCGCCGGGGCCCCGATGGCGGCGATGAGGAATCCGACGGCAATTCGGCCGAGCCCAGCGGAATGCCCCGGATTCCCGACCCCGTGAGCGACGTCGGATCGTCGCTGCGACATGGCACAGGTACCAAGGCTGACCCGGCACGAATACCAATCCTCTGGCCCGCGACGTTTTGTGGAATCTCAAAGAATCGAGCATTTAGCTTCGACGGTGAGTCTGGCATCCCCTGTGCGTCCCCCGGGGTGTCCGATGAGTATCCGCATCCTGCTTGTCGACGACAACGAAGTGTTCCGGCGCCCATTGCAACGGGCCCTGGAGGCGGCCGGATTTGAAGTGGTCGCAGTATCCAGCGCCGAGGAAGCCCTGGACGTCCTGGGCGGGAGTACGGTTGACGTACTTCTCACCGACCGCCGCTTGCCGGGGATGGACGGTGTCGAGCTGCTCGCACGCGTCAAAGGCACATACCCCGCCTTGGTGTCCATTGTGATGACCGCGTACGGCACGATCGAATCGCTGACGGAGGCGATGCGGCTCGGGGCCGAGGACTACCTGGTCAAGCCCTTCGAGGTGCCAGATCTCCTGTGCGCCCTTCATCGGGCCCTCAACCAGCACAAGTTGCCGGCGCGGGGGCGGGGTGTTGATAAACCAACTCAACAAAGGGGGGGAAGCTATGGCCGGTAAGGATCAGGTGCCCAAGGATTTCCGCCGCGTGGTGGTTGCCGCCGCGGTGGGAAACATCATCGAATGGTACGACTTCTACATCTTCGGGAGCCTGGCCGCGATTCTGTCGGTCAAGTTCTTCGACAAGACCCATCCGGTGGCGGCGCTGCTCAGCACGATCGCGCTCTTCACCGCCGGCTTCCTGATTCGCCCGCTGGGCGCCTTCCTGTTTGGCTGGCTGGGTGACCGGGTGGGCCGCAAGTACACCTTCATCGTGACGCTGACCGGAATGGGCTTGGCCACGGCCGCCATCGGTCTCATACCGACCTTCGCCTCCATCGGCGTGGCCGCGGCCTTCATTCTCTTCGGTCTGCGAATGGTTCAGGGACTGTGCCTGGGCGGGGAGTACGGGGGCGCGATCACCTACGTGGCCGAGCACGTGTCGGACGAGCGCCGAGGATACTACACCGGCTGGCTGCAGACGTCCCCGACGCTGGGCATCGTGGTGTCCCTCATGGTGATCGTGGGCACCCGGACGTATCTCGGCAACGACGCGTTCAATGAATGGGGATGGCGGATTCCGTTCCTCATCTCGTTCCTGCTCGTGATGATGGCCATCTACATCCGGCTGCAGCTGGGGGAGACGCCGGTCTTCCAGGAGATGAAGGCCAAGGGCGGGATGGTGAAGAATCCGTGGCGAGAGGCCTTCCTCAGCGCCAACATCAGGTACATCCTGGTCGCCATCGTGGTCCTGATCGGTCAGGGCGTCGTGTGGTATAGCGGCCAGTTCTGGGCGCTGTACTTCCTGCAGACGGTGAAGAAGCTCGACGTGCTGACCTCCAGCTACATCGTCGGCGCGGCGTTGCTCATCGCGACCCCGACGCTGATCCTCTTCGGTTGGCTCTCGGACCACATCGGCCGGAAGCCGGTAATCCTGGGGGGCATGTTCCTGGCGTCGGTGACGTACTATCCGCTCTATTCCTGGCTCGGTCAGGTCACGAATCCCGGCGCCGTCAACTATCCGGCCGCCATCCTCATCATTTTCATCCTCGTGTCCTACGTGGGCATGGTCTATGGCCCCGTGGGAGCGTTTCTGGCCGAGTATTTCCCCAGCCGGATTCGCTACACCTCAGTCTCCGTGCCGTATCACATCGGCAACGGCTGGGGCGGCGGCCTGGTGCCCTTCATCACGTCGGCCGCATACCTGTCCAGCGGCAGCGTCGGCTACGCCCTGATCTACCCCATCGTGGTGCCGGCGGTGTGTTTCCTCATCTGCCTGTTCATCATGCCGGAGACGCGCCACATGAGCATCTGGGAGCCGGAGAAGACGCGAGCCCCCGCTCGCGGGTAGTCTGACTGACGCCGGGCGGGGTCTCCACAGGCCCCGCCCGGCGATCCCCGTCGCTGACATCTCCGCTGTCGGCCCGCGTAAGCCGTGACACACTCCGCGCGGGCGGCTTGGTATCCGGACCCGCCGCCGACTAGAATGGCCCCTCGTGAGCGAGCCCAGCGCGCTGCCGGTCTACGCCATCCTGCCCTTCGTGGCCATGCTGCTCAGCATCGCCGTCCTCCCGCTCTGGACGCCGCACTGGTGGGAGCACAACCGGAACAAGCTGGTGGTATCCGCGGCCCTGGGGCTCCCGGTGCTCATCCTCTACGCGTTCCGGAAGCCGGGCGCGCTGCTGCACATGGGCGAGGACTACGTCTCCTTCATCGTGCTTCTCGCCGGTCTCTTCGTGATCTCGGGCGGTGTCCTGCTCCGCGGCGACCTCACCGCCACCCCGCTCGTGAACTCGGCCTTCCTGGCGGTGGGAGCGATGCTGGCGTCGGCGGTGGGCACCACCGGCGCTTCCATGCTGCTGATCCGCCCGCTGCTGCAGACCAACCGCGAGCGGACCCGGCGCCGGCACACCGTGGTGTTCTTCATCTTCCTCGTCTCCAATGTCGGCGGCATGCTCACGCCGCTGGGCGATCCCCCGCTCTTCCTCGGTTACCTCGAGGGGGTTCCCTTCACGTGGACGCTCCGGCTGTGGCCCCAGTGGCTCGTGCTCACCGGCGCCCTGCTCCTGATCTATTTCGTGTGGGACTCGATCGCCTACGCGCGGGAGCCGCTCGCCGCCTTGCGGCGCGACCGCGCCCAGATCGAGCCCCTCCGGCTGCGCGGCGCCGCCAATGCGATCTGGCTGGCGGGGGTGATCCTGGCGGTGGCCTTCCTCCGCGCGCCCCTCCGGGAGTCCGTCATCGTCCTCCTGGCCGCGGTGTCGCTCTGGCGAACCCCCGCCCCCGTCCGGCGCGCCAACGGTTTCACGTGGTATCCGATCATCGAGGTGGCGGCGCTGTTCCTGGGGATCTTCCTGACCATGATTCCCGCGCTGGAGCTCCTGCGGCTGCGGGGCGGCGAGCTCGGGGTGCGGACCCCGGCGCAGTTCTTCTGGGCCGCGGGGGCGCTGTCGTCGTTCCTGGACAATGCGCCGACCTATCTGGCCTTCCTGGCGCTGGGACAGGGCCTGGGGCTGGCCCCGGAAGTGGTGGGCGTGCCGGGGACCATTCTCGCCGCCATCAGCGTGGGATCGGTGGCGATGGGAGCCAACACCTATATCGGAAACGCCCCCAACTTCATGGTGAAATCGATCGCGGACGAAGCCGGCGTGAAGATGCCGAGCTTCTTCGGCTACATGCTCTACAGCGGGGCCGTCCTCATTCCCCTCTTCGGGCTGGTGACGCTCCTGTTCTTCTGAGCGCGGCTCCGGCTAGTCCTCCTCGCCGTACTGGTCCTTGAGCCGCGCCACCACGGTGGGGTCGGCCAGGGTGGTGGTGTCGCCCAGCGCCTTGCCCTCGGCGATGTCGCGGAGCAAGCGCCGCATGATCTTGCCGGAGCGGGTCTTGGGAAGATCGGCGGCGAAGATCAGGTCGTCGGGCCGCGCGAGGGCGCCGATCTTCTTGCTCACGTGCCCCTTGAGCTCCTCCATGAGCTCCTTGGAGCCGAGATTGCCGTCCTTGATGGTGACGAAGGCGGCGATCGCCTGGCCCTTGATCTCGTGCGGCCGCCCGATCACCGCCGCCTCCGCGACCTTGGGGTGGTCCACCAGCGCCGACTCCACCTCCATGGTGGAGACGCGGTGACCCGAGATGTTCATGACGTCGTCCACGCGGCCGAGGAGCCAGAAGTAGCCGTCCTCGTCTTGCTTGGCCCCGTCGCCGGTGAAATAGATGCCCGGATACTTGCTCCAGTACTGCGCCGCGAAGCGCTTGGGATCGCGATAGATGCCGCGAAGCATGCCCGGCCATGGCTTGGTGAGGACGAGGTAGCCGGCCTTGGCGGGCTCCCCCTTCTCGTTGACCACCTTGGCCTCGATGCCGGGGAAGGCCTTGGTGGCGGAGCCGGGCTTGAGCACGGTGATGCCCGGGAGCGGCGTGATGAGGATATGACCGGTCTCGGTCTGCCACCACGTATCCACCACCGGGCAGCGCCCGCCCCCGATCACCTTCCAGTACCAGACCCAGGCCTCGGGGTTGATGGGCTCACCCACCGACCCCAGCAGGCGGAGGCTCCGGAGGTCGCAACGGTCCGGATACTGCTCACCCCAGCGCATGAAGGTGCGAATGGCGGTGGGCGCGGTATAGCAGATCGTGATGCCATGACGTTCGATGATCCGCCAGAAGCGATCCTTGTCCGGAAAGTCCGGCGTGCCTTCGTACATCACGGTGGTGGCGCCGTTGGCGAGGGGCCCGTACACCACATAGGAGTGGCCGGTGACCCAGCCGATGTCGGCGGTGCACCAGTACACGTCGGTGTCCTTCAGGTCGAACACCCAGTTGGTGGTCGCGTACACCCCGGTGAGATAGCCGCCCGTCGTGTGCTGGATCCCCTTCGGCTTGCCGGTGGAGCCGGAGGTGTAGAGGAGGTACAGCATGTCCTCCGCGTCCATCTTCTCCGGCGGGCACTGGGCGGGAGCGTCCTTCACGAAGTCCGTCCACCAGATGTCTCGCCCGGACACCATGGGGATGTCCTGGCCGGTGCGCTTGAGCACCACCACCGTCTTGACGTCGGGGCATTCCTTGAGCGCGGCGTCCACGTTGAGCTTCAGCGGCACGATGCCGCCCCGGCGGTAGCCGCCGTCGGCGGTGATCATCACGGTGGATTCCGCGTCGTGGATGCGGTCGCGGACCGCATCCGGCGCGAAGCCGCCGAAGATGACGCTGTGGGGCGCGCCGATGCGGGTGCACGCGAGCATGGCGATGGCGGCCTCGGGTACCATCGGCATGTAGATGGTGACCCGATCGCCCCGCTTGACCCCGTGCTGCTTGAGCGCGGCCGCGAAGCGGTTGACCTCGCGGTAGAGGTCCCAGTACGTCAGGGTGCGCGTGTCGCCGGGCTCACCCTCCCAGATGAGGGCGGCCTTGGTGCGGCGGGCGGTATTGATGTGCCGGTCCAGGCAGTTGTAGGAGACGTTGAGCTTGCCGCCGATGAACCACTTGGCATTGGGGGCCTTCCACTCCAGCGCCTTGGTCCACGGCTTGAACCAGTCCAGCCGCTTCGCCCACCCTTCCCAGAACTTCACGGGATTCTTCGCCGCCTCCTTGTAGATGGAGGGGCGATTGATGTTGGCCTTCTTCACGAAGGCCTTGGAAGGCGGGAACTTCCGCCGCTCCTTGAGAAGGGCCTCGATCGCGGTCGTGCCGCCAGCGGGCTTGCTCGCCATTGGGAACCTCGCGTGAGTGAGTGACTCGGTCGCGTCGCCGCGCCGGCTAACTTCTAAACCATCGCCGTCCCAACTGCAAGGCCGGACTCAGCCGGGCCGCGGCCCCTCCCCGCCCTCCGCGGGGGCGACGCGCCGGAGCCCGTACCGCACCATCTTGTCGGAGAAGTTCTTGGGGTCCATGTCGGCATGCTTGGCGGCGGCGGTGAGCTTTCCGCCGTGGACGTCGAGCAGCCCCGCCACGTAGGCGCGCTCGAATTCCTCCACCACCCGGGCCTTCGCGTCGCGAAACGGCAGCGACAGGTCCACCGGCGCGTGCGCGCCGCCGGGAACGAGGAAGCGCTCCAGTCCCGTGAGCACGTCGCCCTTGGACACGATCACCGCGCGCTCGATCACGTTCTCGAGCTCGCGGACATTGCCCGGCCAGGGATAGGCCAGGAGCGCCTGCCGGCTCTCCGGCGCGATGCCGCGCAGGCTCTTCTTGCAGCGCCGGTTGGCCGACTCCAAAAAATGCTCGGCCAGCATGGGGATGTCCTCCGGGCGCTCGCGCAGCGGCGGCACCAGGATGGGCATCACCGCGAGGCGGTAGAACAGGTCGCGGCGGAACGTTCCCCGCTCGGCCTCCGCGTGGAGATCCTTGTTGGTGGTGGCGATGAATCGAACGTCCACCTCCACCGGGCGGTCCGAGCCCACCGAGGTGACCTTCTTCTCCTCGATGGCGCGAAGGAGCTTGGACTGCAGGTGCAGCGGCATCTCGCCGATCTCGTCCAGGAGCAGGGTGCCGCCATTGGCCATCTGGAAGAGACCCCGGCGATGCTCGCTGGCGCCGGTGAAGGCGCCCTTCCGGAAGCCGAAGAGCTCCGACTCGAACAGCTCCTCCGGGATCGCCGCGCAGTTCACCGCCACGAAAGGCCGCTCGCGCCGCGCGCCCGAGAAGTGGATGGAGCGGGCCAGCAGTTCCTTCCCCACCCCGGTCTCGCCGTAGATGAGAACGGTGGTATCGAGATCCACCACCGACTGCACGAGCTCGAACACCCCCTGCATGGCCGCGCCCTGGGCCACGATGTTCTTGAAGGTGAAACGCTCCTGGTTGCGGCGGATGGTCAGGCGGCTCGCGGACTTGAGCTCCTGGAACTCGATGGCGCGGCGGATGACGAGGAGCAGCTCGGCCACCTCGAAGGGCTTGACCAGGTAGTCCTCGGCCCCGAGCCGCATCGCCTCCACCGCCGACTCGATGGTGCCGTAGGCGGTCATCACCACCACCGCGAGGTCGGCGTGGTCGGCCTTCACGCGCCGCACCAGCTCCACGCCGTCCATGCCCGGCAGCCGCTTGTCGGTGAGGACCACGTCCACGTCCTCCACCTTGAGGGCGTCGAGCGCTTCCTCCGCGCTGGGCGCCGGCAGCACGTCGTAGCCGGCCAGCTCCAGCGTCCGGTGCAGCGGGCGCAGGAACACGTCGTCGTCCTCGACCAGCAGGATCTTCCGCTTCATGAGTCTCCTCCCGTCGCGATGGAGTGGACCGCCGCCGCCGGGAGGGCGATGCGGACGCGGGTGCCGCGTCCGGGCGCGCTCTCGACCGCGATGTCGCCGCCGTGCAGGTCGATGATCTTCTTGACGATGGACATGCCGAGTCCGGTGCCGGACGGCTTGGTGGTGTAGAAAGGCAGGAAGATCTTCTCGCGATCCTCGGCGCCGATGCCCACGCCGGTGTCCGAGACCTCGACCACCACGCGGTCCGGCGCGGCGCGCAGATCCACCACCACCCGGCCGCCGGGCCCGCGCGGATCGATGGCCTCCAGCGCGTTCTGCAGCACGTTGGCGAAGACCTGGCGCAGCTTTTGCCCGTCGCCCACCGCCACCAGATCCCGCTCGATGGTGCCGTAGACGACGTCGATCTTCCGCGGGCGCCCGGTGGCGGCGGCCGACTCGACCACGGGGTCGAGGATGCGCAGCACCTCGTACTCCGCCCGCTCCAGCCGCGTGTCGCGCGTGTAGTCGAGCAGGCTGTTGATGATCCCCTCGATCTCCCCGATGCCGGCGAGAATGGCGCGGGCCATCTCCTGCGACAGCGGCCGCGCGTCCAGCTCGCCCGAGGAGAGAAGGTTGGTGGCCATCTTGATCCCGCCCAGCGGGTTGCGGATCTCGTGGGCGACGCCCGCCGCCATCTCGCCCAGCGACGCCAGCTTCTCGCGTTGAATGAGCCGGCGCTGGGTCTCCACCTGCTCGGTGAGATCCCGGAGCACCCCCACCGTGCCCATGAGCTGCCCGCGCGCGTCGAAGATGCAGCGGACGGCGAGATGCGCGGGAAAGGTCTGCCCGGCTCCGGTCACCCCGGCCACCTGCCCGCTCCACCCCGTCCCGCCTTCCACCGCCCGCGCGATGGCGGGAGCGGCGCGGCGGCGATCGTCCGGACCCAGGAGATCGGCGTAACCGAGCCCGGTGAGCCCGTGATCGCCCACCCCGAGCAGCCGCTGGCCGGCGGGATTCATGGTCACCAGCCGCCCGTTGACGTCGGCGGTGAAGATGCAGTCGTCCACGCTCTGGACCACGGAGGCGAGGAGGCGCTCGCCGCGCCGCACCTCCTCCTCGCTCACCTTGAGCGATTCCTGCATCTGCTGGAAGGAGGCCACCAGCTGCTGCGCCTCGTCCTTAGAGATGGTGAAGCGGTCCTCCACGATCATGCGCGCGGCGGCGGCGCCCAAGGGAGCCGCCAGCAGACGCTCGAAGCGGATGCGCAGCTCGAGCAGCTCCGGCACCGAGAGATCGGCGGGGGACTTGCCGCCGAACAGCTCCCGCGTGATCGCGCGCGCCTCCTCCTCGCCCACGAAGTGGTGGACCAGCCGCTCGATCTCGGTGGGCGAGAGGATGGCGGGAGCGCCCGCGCCTCCCTTGTCCTCGGCGCGCGCCCCCACGAAGGCCGCCGCCTGGGCCCGGTCGTCCGCGCGCTGCTCGCTCAGGAGCGAGACCAGGACGAAGAGCCCGGTATTGAGAAAGAGCGACCAGAACACCCCGTGGCTCAGCGGATCCAGCCCTTCCAGACCGAGAAAGGCGGTGGGCCGGAAGATCCCGAGGCCGAACGGGCCGTCGACCAGGAAGGTCGCGGTCAGCACCCCCTCCTTTCCCAGCGCGGGGATGATGAGGGTGTAGAACCACATGAAGAATCCCGCCGAGATCCCCGCGAAGGCGCCCTGGCGGTTGCCGCGGCGCCAGTACAGGCCGAGGAGGATGGCGGGCGCGCACTGGCTCACCGCCACGAAAGACAGCAAACCCATCTCCACGAGGAGGAACTGGCCCCGGTCCAGCCGCGCCCACATGAGGCCCAGCGCCACCACTCCCAGCATGGCCAGGCGCGTGTAGAACAGCGTGATCCAGTAGATGTCCTCCATGCTGCGCCGGCGCAGGAGCACGGGGAGAATCACGTCGTTGGTGATCATCTTGGAGAGCGCGAGCGAGTCGAGCACGATCATGGCGGTGGCGGCGGAGAAGCCGCCGAGGAACACCACGATCGACATGAGCCGGTTGTCGAAGTGCAGCGGCAGCCGCAGGATGAAGCTGTCCGCCTGCGCGCCCGCCTCCGGGAACACCGAGAGCCCGGCCAGCGCGATGGGCAGGACGAAGAGGTTGATGAGGAGGAGATAGAGCGGGAACGACCACGACACCGTCCGCACGTCCCGCTCCTGCGCGTTCTGCACCACCAGGACGTGAAACTGGCGGGGGAGGAACATCACCGCCATCATCGAGATCACGAGCATGGCCGTCCAGCGCGAGTAGGAGGCGGTGGTGGGCTGGTCCAGCGTGAGGAGCCGCGACCATCCGGGATGCGCGGCGGCGCGGCCGAACAGATCCCCGAATCCGTCGAAGAGCCCCCAGGTGACGTACACCCCCACGCACAGGAAAGCCACCAGCTTGACCACGGACTCCACCGCCACCGCGGTCATGAGACCGGTCTGGTGCTTGGTGAAGTCGAGGTTGCGGGCGCCGAAGAGGATGCCGAACAGCGCCAGGGTGCCCGCCACCAGCATGGTGGGGTCGAAGACGTCGAGCACCGACGCTTCCCGCATGATCATGGTGAAGGACACCGACACCGCCTTCAGCTGCAGCGCGATGTAGGGGATCATGCCGCCCACCACCAGTAGCGCCACCAGCATGCCCAGCGGCGCCGACTTGCCGTAGCGGCTCGAGATGAAGTCCGAGATGGAGGTGATGCGCTGCTCCTTGGCCACCCGCACCAGCTTCCGGAGCAGGACCGGCCAGAGCAGCGCGATGCACGCGGGCCCGAGGTAGATGGTGAGGAACTCGAGCCCGCGGTTGGCGGCCAGCCCCACGCTGCCGTAGAAGGTCCACGCGGTGCAGTACACGGAGGCGGCGAGCACGTAGGTGAGCGTGCGCAGCCGCCCGCGCGCCATCCAGCGCGAGCCGGTCTCGGCCAGGGTGGCGACCACGAAGAGAAAGACCAGGTAGCCCAGGACGACGCCGAGGAGGCTGCCCTGGGAGGTCCCCATCAGGCCGCGTCCTCCGGCCCGCGCGGCCGCCGGGCTTCCAGCACGAGCAGGATCACGATGGCGGCCCAGACACCGAAGAGGTAGAGCACCATCACCGGGATGCCGAGGAAGAGGACGGGGCGATTGGCGATGGACAGGAGCGGCCAGACCAGGCAGGCCCCGAAGAGCAGGAAACTGGCGACCATGCGCTCCATGGCCCTCATTGGCGTGGCGGGATTATACCCCCTCAGCGGGGCGGCGCATCCCCCGTCGGGCCTCCCGCGGGGGGACCGACGAACCGCCGCAGGACGAGATCGCCGAACCCTGCCTCCAGCTCCGCCGCCACCGCGGCCGCCACCTCCTCGGGACTGCCCGCGCGCTCGACGGGCGCATCCTGGACCCAGCCCTCCAGATAGGCGTCCGCCTCGATGGCGCCCTCCCGCACCGCCAGCGCGTCGATGAGGTCCTGGAAGCGAGGCGTGAGCGGCACCCGCACCGTCCGACCGTCGCCGTCGGCCTCCACGAGGGAGGGCACGTCCTTCCAGCGGAGAATCCGGTACCGCGTCATCGCCGATCCACGTCGCCGGTGGGGCGCATCATGGCGCCCATTCTATCCAAAACCGCCGCGTCGCCTTGACAAAGCGCAACCCCACCCCTACGCTCGGCCGGGGAGGACAGTCAATGATCGACGTGAAGACGGCGGACCGGGAGCTTCAAACCTATATCCGCCCGCAGACCTTCCCGGTGGCGATCCGGATGCTCAAGCCCGGCGAGCCCATACCCGAGCGCGCGCGCCGGCCCGCCCGGGACTTCAAGAAGCTCAGCATGTCGTGCCAGGTCATCGACATGTCGCGCCGCTATGGCTGGATGATCGCGCTCACGCGCGAGGACCATATCTGCTCGCTCGGCATCACCGCCATCGGCTTCGACAAGCCCCTGCCGATCTACAACGTGGGCACGCTGTGCGAGGGCATGTACACGGAGACCAAGGAAGCGGGCGCGCGCTCCGAGGCCGCCATCGACAAGTTCGCGCCCGGAGAGTACGAGACGCTGCTGGTGGCGCCGCTGGATCGCGCCCCCTTCGAGCCCCATCTCGTCTGTATCTACGCCAATCCCGCTCAGGTGATGCGGCTCACCCAGGCCGCGCTGTGGAAGCGCGGCGGACGCCTCGCCTCCTCCTTCGAGGGGCGCGCGGTCTGCGCCGACATCATCGTCACCACCATGCAGACCGGCGAGGCGCAGGTCATCCTGCCCTGCTCCGGCGACCGCATCTTCGGCCAGACCCAGGATCACGAGATGGCCTTCACCATCCCGTGGGCGCGGATGGAGGAGATCGTGGAGGGATTGCGGGGCACCCACAACGGCGGCATCCGCTATCCCATCACCCAGTTCATGGAATACGAGGCCAAGCTGCCGCCCCGTTACATGGAGGTGAACAAGCTCTGGGACGCCGAGAAGGGCAAGGGAGCGCTGACCAACCGCGACCGCGTGGTGGCCGCCTACAAGCGCTCGTTCTCGGATCGGGTGCCGGTCTATCCGATCGTGGCGTCGTTCGCAGGCACGCTGGATGGGCTCAGCATCGAGGAGTACTGCACCAACCCCGTCAAGGCCATCAACGCGATGATGAACTACTATGAGCGCTACCAGCCCGACGTGGTGCTCGCCTACAACGACCTCGCCAAGGAGGCGGAAGCCTTCGGCTGCGGGGTGAAGTACTCCGACTACGTGGTGCCCTCCATCGAGACCCACGTGCTCGAGGACAAGGCCTCGCTGGCCCGGCTGGTGATGCCCGATCCCTACAAGACGGGACGGCTGCCCGGCTTTCTCGAGCAGTGCGAGGCATTGGTCAAGGCCAAGCCGCCCGCGGCCACCGGCGCGGTGGCGGTGGGACCCTGGACCATCGCCATGCTCCTCCGCAATCCGGAGATGATGCTCCTCGACACCTTCGAGGACCCGCAGTTCATCCACGATCTCATGCGCATCGCCACCGACTTCTCCAAGGCCTGGGGCGACGCCATCGTGAAGACCGGCATCGGGCTCTCCTACTCCGAGCCCACCGCCTCCATCAGCCTGATCTCGCCCGACAACTACCGTGAGTTCATCGCGCCGTATCACAAGGAGCTGGTGGAGCACTTCAAGGCCAAGAAGGTGGGCGTCACCACCCACATCTGCGGCACCACCTATCCGATCTTCGAGGACTTGATCGGCTGTGGCTTCACCACCATCTCGTTCGATCTCGACCAGCAAGCCGATCCCGCCCTGCACGTGGACCAGCTCACCCGCTTCATGGAAGTGGCCAAGGGACGGGCGGTGGCCATCGGAAACGTGGACGCCACGAAGTTCGAAAAGACGACGCGGGAGGAGATGGAAGCCGACGTGCGGCGCTGCCTCGACGCCGCCGCCCGTCACTCCGGGTTCATCCTGTCCACCTCGTGCGAGATCCCGCCGCGCTCCAATCCCGAGATCGTGAAGTGGTTCATGGATGCGGCCCACGACTTCGGGCGCTACGAGCGCGTGCTGGGCTGAGGGGAGCGGACAGCCGCACAGACAAAGGGCGCGGTGGGAATCCCACCGCGCCCTTGATATTTACGCTCGAGGCCGATCTACCAGCGGAACGGCTTCTTGGATGGCGGCACGCCATAGGCGCCCCGATCGCCACCCCCGCCGCCGGGACCGCGACCCCCGCCACCGCCGGGCCGGCCGCCCCGACCGCCCCCGCCGCGCGGGCCACCCCCGGCCCCACCCGCCGGCCGCGGATTGGAGACGTTCACGGTGAGCTTGCGCCCGTCGAGCTCCTTGCTGTTGAGCTCAGCGATGGCGCGCTGGGCCTCCTCGGCGGTGGCCATCTCGACGAAACCGAAGCCCCGGGACTGTCCCGAGAACTTGTCGGTCACCACCGACGCCGACTCCACCGTCCCGCACTGCGCGAAGTACTCCCGCAGCGTCTCGCTCGTGGTTGAGTAGGACAGACCGCCCACGTACAATTTTGCAGCCATCTGGATCTCCTTGGGGCGACCGCTCGATTCTGACGCAGGCTCCGCAGCGCGGAGACTCTCACCGTCGCCAGGGATGGCGAGTCGAACAACCCGAGGTAGTGTACACCAAGGCCCCGGGGCGCGCCACGCGCGAGATCCGTCCTAGCCGCCTAGCCGCACACCTCACGCAGCTGGGCCGCCGCGTCCCGGCGCGCGGCTTCCGGCTCCGCCGCCCAGTCGATCTTGTCGAGCACGTCCTCGGGCGCGAAGGGCTTGGCCAGCACACGAAAGCCCTGGAGCTCGAACTGCACGTGCTCTTCCACCCGCGTGCCCGCCGGCACCGTCACCACCACCGGCACCCCCGGCGCCACCGTCTCGAAGAGCCGACCTCGATCCGCGCCGGCCAGTCGCAACGCGCCCGCGTCTACCAGCACCGCGGACACCGGCGCTTCCATCATGTAGCGGACCCCTTCGCAGAACGTCTCCGCCATCCGGATCGCCACGCCGCGCTCCAGGCAGGACATCGCCAGGGCCGCGCCCAGCGTCCGGTCTCGATCGATCACGAGAATGCGATTCATGTTGTTCCTTCCTTTCGAGTTTCGAACCGAGAGGAAGGAGAGCAAGCCTCGTGCCGGAAAGCGCAAGCTCTGGGGTCTTCGGAGTTTCAGCTACTTGCGTGGCACATCGAGAAGTCCGAGTGACAGTCTCGGGCAAGCCACCCGGACCTTGCCGGCACCCCACGGGTGTAGACGCCCGCACCTCCCGGCTCAGGACCGGAGCGTGTCCGCCGTGATGCCGTAGCTCAGAAGCTTGCGATAGAGGGTCTTGGGGTCGATGCCCAGGAGCGCCGCCGCCTTGCCGCGATGGCCGCCCACCTGCCTGAGCGTGGACACGATGTGCTGGCGCTCCATCAGCTCGAGGCTACCCTCCGCGCTCGCGGCCGCCGCGGCGGCGGGCGTCGGTCCGGTGCCGCACTGGACCTCGGCGGGGAGA
>DASRWT010000088.1:0-14922 GCA_035654455.1 Candidatus Nitrosocosmicus sp.
TGGATCCGGTCACCGAGCTCCGGGCACGCCATGCCGCCGGGGGCCTGCACCTCAATGCGCTCACGACGCGCCCCGGCTGGCTCGGAGAGCGCCTGGACCTGGGCTGGGCGATCGACGTGCTGCACCCGCTGGCGAATCCGCTCTGCCGCGAGACCTGAATCAGGCCGCGGGAACGCGGGCGCGGCCGCGCAACAGTTGCCGGAGGGCCCGCACCGCCGGAACCGTCACCGCGGTGAGGGCAAGCAGAGTGAGCACGGCGGCGATGGGCCGGGTGAGGAAGATGGCGGGGCCGGCGTCCGAGATGATCAAGGATTGGCGGAGCGCGCGCTCGGCGAGGGGGCCGATGACCAGCGCCAGGGTCAGCGCCGCCGGGGAATAGTCGAGCTTCTTCATCACATAACCGACGACGCCGAAGACGAGCATCACGCCCACGTCCCAGACCTTGTTGTTGAGCGAATAGGCGCCGGTGACGCAGAAGATGATGATGAGCGGCATGAGGATCTCGTAGGGGATCCGGAGCGCGCGCACGAAGAGCGGAATGAACGCGATATTGAGCACGAGCAGCATCACGTTGGCGATGTACAGCGAGGCGATGAGCCCCCAGACGAAGTCCGGGTTCTTCTCGAAGAGGAGCGGGCCCGGCCGGAGGCCCCACATCATGAGCCCGCCCAGCATCACCGCGGTGGTGGCCGAGCCCGGGATGCCCAGGGTGAGCATGGGCACGAAGGCGGCGGAGGAGGCGGCATTGTTCGCCGACTCGGGCGAGGCCACCCCCTCGATGGCGCCGCGGCCGAACTCCTCGGGGTGCTTCGAGACCTTCTTCTCCAGGGTGTAGGCCAGGAAGGAGGCAATGGTCGGCCCCGCCCCCGGCAGCACGCCGATGAGGAACCCGATCACGGTGCCGCGGGCAATGGCCCAGCGGCTTCGCGCCCAGTCCGCGGACGTGAGCATGACGTCGCGGATGCCGTAGCGCGCGTGGAGGATGCGCATGTCGGTCACCTGCTCGGCGCCGACGAGAACCTCGCCCAGCCCGAAGAGCCCGATGGCCACGGGCAGGAATTCCACCCCGTCGAGCATCTCGTTGATGCCGAAGGCGTAGCGCGCGTCGCCCGAGATGATGTCGAAGCCCACCATGGCGAGCATGAGCCCGAACACCATGCTCATGTAGCCCTTCAGCGCATTGTCGCCGGTGAGCCCGGTCACGGTGGTGAGTCCCAGCAGCATGAGGGCGAAGGTCTCCGGCGGGCCGAAGGACAGCGCCCAGCGCGCGAGCAGGGGCGACATCAGCATGAGGAGCACCACGCCCACGGTGCCGGCCACGAAGGAGCCGATGGCGGCCACGCCCAGCGCGGGCCCTGCCCGCCCCTGCAGCGCCATCTGGTAGCCGTCGATGCACGTCACGACGGAGGCGGACTCGCCCGGCGTATTGATCAGCACCGAGGTGATGGTCCCGCCGTACATGGATCCCGCGTAGAGCGACGCGAGCATGATGATCCCCGACACGGGATCCATGCCGAAGGTGAGCGGCAGCAGCAGGGCCACGCCGGAGACCGGCCCGATACCCGGCAGCGCGCCGATGAGGGTGCCCAGGGTCACGCCCGCCATCGCCATCAGGAGGTTGAACGGCGTGAAGGCAATGCCGAAGCCGAGCTGGAGGTTGGCGAGAAAGTCCATCAGAAGCCCAGCACGCCGACGGGGAACGGCACGCGCAGCCAGTAGGTGAACACGAGAAAGTTGAACGCCGCGGCGCCGATCGCGATGGCCAGCACGGTGGTCCACCGGATCCCTTCCACCAGCCGGAGGATCGCGACCAGGAAGAGCACGGTCCCCACCGCCATCCCGACCACCTTGAGCAGCGCGACCAGGCCTGCCGTCACGCCGAGCACGACCACCAGGCGGCGCAGCCCGAGGCCCTCCGGCAGCCAGCGGGCGCCCGGCTCGCGCGAGCGCCAGGCCCCGACCAGCAGGCCGGCCGCGAGGACGGCCATGGCGAGCCCGAGCCAGAAGGGCAGGAAGCCGGAGCCGGGTCCGGTGGGTCCCCAGTACGTGTACCGTCTGAGCGCCATCCCCGAGAACGCCAGCCCGAGCGCGAGGAGCCCGGCCCCCGCGATCAGGTCCGCGCGGCGCACGCGGCGGCTACTTCTTCACCGCGCCCATCTCTCCGAGCGACTTCTCGTACTTGGCGTTGAGCGTATCGAGATAGGCATTGGCCTCGGCACCCGTCCACGTCACCGGGGTCAGCAGGTTGCGCTTGATGTACTGCTCCTGCCACTTCTTGGTCTCGGTCACCTTCTTCAGCGTGTCCTGCCACCACTTCACCGCCTCCGGGCTCATGTCCGCGGGGCCCACCACGCCGCGCATCTGCTCCCAGAAGAACTCGTAGCCGCGCTCGGCAAAGGTGGGCACGTCGGCCGCGTCGGCCAGGCGCTTCTTGCTGGCCACGGCAAGGTTACGCGCCTTCTTGGCCTCGATCTGGGCCACGATCTCGTTGGGATTCATGACTCCGGCGTCGATGTGGCCGCCCATGAGCGCGGTGGTGACCTCACCCCCCGAGTTGAACGGCACGTACTTCACCTTGATCCTGGCCGCCGCCTCGAAGAGGTGGGTGAAGATGTGGTCCTCGGTGTTGGTGCCCGTGCCGCCCACGGTGAGCTGGCCGGACTTCGCCCGGGCGGCGTTCACGAACTCGTCGATGGTCTTGAAGGGCGACTCCGACCGGACGGAGAGCATCAGCTCGTCGATGGCCATGATCATCAGGATGGTCATGACGTCGCGGTGGTTGCCGGGCAGGCGCCCCTCGATCTTGCCCGAGACGACCATGGGCGTGGCGCCCGCCACCACGTGCGAATCGCCCTTCTTGCCGATCAGGTAGGTGTAGCCCACCGCGCCGCTGCCGCCGGCGCGGTTGTTGACGTTGATGGCGACGGGCGACAGGCGATTCTCGTCCATGATCCCGGTGATCATGCGCATGAGGTTGTCGGTGCCGCCGCCGGGAGCATAGGGCACCACCACCTCCACCATCTTGGCGGGATACCTTGCCTGGGCGGCGGCGGGGCCGGCCGCGCCGGAAGCGAGCAGGAGACCGGCCATGACGAGCGCGAGGATCCGGGTGGTCATCGAGACTATCCTCCGTGCTGCGGTGGGGATTTCGGCCAGCGTTCCACGATGCCCTTGGCTTCGAGCGCGCGGCGCTCGGCCTCGGAATAGCCCAGCTCGATCAGGAGCTCCTCGGTGTGCTGGCCGAGAAGGGGCGCCGCGCGATCCACCGCGCCCGGCGTCTCCGAGAGCTTCACCGGCACGCCGAGGGCCTTGATGGGCCCCGCGCCCGGGTGCACGAGGTCCACCACCATCTTGCGCGCGAGCGTGTGCGGATCGGCAAGCGCCTCGGCGTAGTTGTTGATGGGCCCCGCGGGCACGCCTTCCTTGTCGCAGCGCTCCAGCCAGAAGGCGCGCGTCTCGGTGAACGTCGTCCGCTCGATCTCGTCGATCAGCGCCTTGCGGTTCGCCTGCCGCGCCTTGCCGGCGGCGAAGCGCGTATCCGAGGCCAGATCGGTCCGGCCGAGAGCGCGACAGAGCCCCTCGAAGAGCCGGTCGTTGTTGGCGCCCACCGTGAAGTAGCCATCGGCGGCGCGCAGCGCCTGATAGGGCGCGGAGAGGCGGTGGGCCGATCCCAGCGCGCGGGGCGCCTCGCCGGTCACCCAGTACTCCGCCGACTCCCAGATCGTCAGCGCCATGGCCGCCTCCAGGAGCGAGGTGTCCACGAGCTGCCCCTCGCCGGTGCGGTCGCGATGCTCCAGCGCGCAGAGGATGCCGTAGGCGGAGAAGAGCCCCGCCGAGAGATCCGAGAGCGGCACGCCGGATTTCGCGGGCGCGCCGTCCTCGTCGCCGGTCACGCTCATGACGCCCGACATGCCCTGCGCGATGAGGTCGTAGCCGCCGCGGGACGCATAGGGACCGGTGCCGCCGAAGCCCGACACCGCGCAGTAGACCAGCCGCGGGTTCACCCGCGACAGCGCGTCCCAGCCCAGCCCGAGCCGCTCCGCCACACCCGGGCGGTAGTTCTGGACGAAGACGTCCGCGGTCTTCGCCAGGCGCTTGACGATCTCCACGCCCTCGGGCCGCTTGAGGTCCACCGCCAGGCCGCGCTTGCCGCGGTTCATGGTCATGAAGGTCGCGCTGTGGCCTCGCTTCTGGGCGGCGCCGAGCTGGCGCGTGGGCTCGCCCTCGCCCGGCGGCTCGAGCTTGATCACGTCCGCGCCCATGTCGGCGAGATTCATCGTGCAATAGGGCGCGGCCATGGCTTGCGTGAAGTCGATGACTCTCGTGCCGTGCAGCGGTTTCATGTTTTTTTCTGATCTCGAATGTCCCAGACGCCGCGGTAGTCGCGGTGCCAGAGATCGACGTATTCGACGGCGTTGAGGCGGATGTCGGCGATCTCCTCGTCCGACATCTTGCGCACGGGCTTGGCGGGCACGCCCATGACCAGCCAGCCCGCGGGCACCACCTTGCCCTGCGGCACCACCGCGCCGGCGCCGACCTGGGCATTCTCCTCCACCACCGCGCCGGTGAGCACCACCGCCCCGATGCCGATGCGCACGTTGTCCATGATGGTGCAGGCATGCACCACGCAGCGATGCCCGATGGTCACGCCGGCCCCCACGATGCAGGGGAACTGGGGCGTGACGTGGAGCACGGAGTTGTCCTGGACATTGGAGTTGCGGCCCAGGCGCACGTAGTTGTCCTGATCGCCGCGCAGGATGCTGAAGGGCCAGACGCTGGCGCCCTCCTCGATGGTCACATCGCCGATCACCTGCGCCGCGATGTCCACGAAGGCGCCGGGATGCACCGTCGGCGCCCGGCCGGGCACGGAGCGGATCATCGGCTCGCCTTCGGCTGCGCCTCGCCAAGCACTTTCCGGGCGCGGAGGCCCGCGATGTCCCCCGCCGAGTAGCCGAGCCCGGCCAGCACCGCGTCGGTGTCGGCGCCGAGCACGGGCGCGGCCGAGCGCAGGACGGCGGGCGAGCGGGAGAGCTTCACCGGGTTGCCCAGGGTCTTCACGCGGCCGGCCTGCGGGTGCTCGAGCGTCTCCACCATGCGGCGTGACTGCGCGTGCGCGTCGGCATGCGCCTCCGGCACCGTGTAGATGGGGCCGGCGGGGATGCCGGCCGCCTCGCACTTCGCCAGCCAGTGAGCGCGCGTCTCCGTGCTCGTCACCTTCTCCAGCTCGGCCTCGAGCGCGGCGCGATTCTTGACGCGATTGCCCACGCCCTTGAAGCGCGGATCCGCCGTGAGGTGCTCGAGCCCCAGGAGCTTCGCGAACATGGGCCAGAGCTTCTCGTTGGCGGCGCCCACGGTGAAGTGCCCGTCGCTGGCGCGGAAGGCCTGATAGGGCGCGTTCAGGCGGTGGGCAGTGCCGAGGCGCCTGGGGATCTGCCCCGTGTACCA
Organism: Candidatus Nitrosocosmicus sp.; assembly: GCA_035654455.1. Lineage (GTDB taxonomy): Bacteria > Methylomirabilota > Methylomirabilia > Rokubacteriales > CSP1-6 > DASRWT01. Next base: position 5,446 of record DASRWT010000088.1, read on the forward strand.
GTACTCGGTCGCCTCCCACGCGGAGAGCGCCAGCGCTGCCTCGTAGAGCGAGGTGTCCACCCGCTGGCCGCGCCCGGTGAGCCGGCGCGCCCGCAGCGCGCAGAGGATGCCGAGCACGGCGAAGAGGCCGGCGCCCAGATCGGCGATGGGCACGCCCACCTTCACCGGCGGCCCGTCCTCGCTCCCGGTGGCGCTCATGATGCCCGACATTCCCTGGGCGATGAGGTCGTAGCCGCCGCGCTCGGCATAGGGGCCGGTCTGGCCGAAGCCGGAGATGGAGCAGTAGATCAGCCGCGGGTTGATGGCGATGAGCGTCTCGTAGTCCACGCCGAGCCGCTTCGCCACCCCGGGCCGGTAATTCTCCACCAGGATGTCCGCGGTCTCGACCAGGCGCTTGAGCACGGCCACGCCTTCGGCTTGCTTGAGGTCGAGGGTGAGCCCCTTCTTGCCGCGATTGACGGCGAGGAAGGAGGCGCCGACGCCGGGCGCGGCCTGAAGCCCCACATGGCGCGAGTGCTCGCCGTCGGGGGGCTCCACCTTGATCACCTCGGCGCCCATGTCGGCGAGCAGCATGCTCGCGAAGGGGCCGGCCATCACCTGGGTCTGATCAACAATGCGAATGCCGTCGAGGGCGCCCGACATGGGGGGCTAGGCTAGCACGATTCCTCGGCCGGATGGTATCCTCCGCCCACCCATTCCCGCGAGGAGGCACCCTTGGAGTCATCCATGGACTCAGCCGTGAATACCCCGGACGCGCTCGTCACCCGTGACGGACCGATCATGACCCTCACCTTCAATCGGCCCCAGACGCGCAACGCCATGACCTGGGCCATGTACGAGCGGCTGCTCCAGGTCTGCGAGGAGGTGGATGCGGACGACTCGGTGCGCGTGCTCGTCCTGCGCGGGGCGGGCGGCAAGGCCTTCGTGGCCGGCACCGACATCAGCCAGTTCAAGGTCTTCGAGACCGCCGAGGATGGCCTCGCCTACGAGCGGGACGGGGCCGCGCGCTCGGCCCGGCTCGAGCGCGTGAAGAAGCCCGTGATCGCGCAGATCCAGGGTTTTGCGGTGGGGGGCGGCTTCAACATCACCGCCTGCTGCGACATCCGCATCGCCACGCCCGACGCCAAGTTCGGGGCGCCCATCGCGCGCACTCTCGGCAATTGCCTGTCCATGGAGACCTATGCGCGCTTCGTGGATCTGCTCGGCACCTCCGTCGTGAAGGACGTGATCTTCCGCGCGCGCTTCCTCACCGCCCAGGAGGCGCTGGCCGCCGGCTACGTCCACGAGATCGTGGCGCCGGAGGAGATTGACGCGCGCGTGAAGGCGATCGCGCTGGAGATCGCCGACCACGCCCCCATCACGCTTCAGGTCACCAAGGAGTCGCTGCGCCGCATCCGCGACCATGGCGGTCTGCCCGACGGCGACGACCTCGTCGCGCGCACCTATACCAGCGCGGACTTCCGCGAGGGGGCGGCCGCCTTCATCGAGAAGCGCAAGCCCCGCTGGACGGGCAAGTGAGGAGGCGGGCGTTCGCCATCGGGCTGGTCGCCGGCGCCCTCGCGCTGCCCGCGATCGTCGCGGCCCAGAACGTCACCATCGGCACCAATCCACCCGGCTCGGTGTTCTACGCCGTCGGCAGCGGGCTCGCCAAGGTCCTCGCCGAGGGTGGCGGCTCCGTGAAGCTGGCCGTCCAGCCCTATTCCGGCTCCAGCACCTTCCTCCCGCTGCTCAATAGCGGCGAGATGGAGTTCGGCGTGGTCAATGCGGTGGACATGGCGCTGGCGTACCGCGGGCCCGACTTCAAGGTCGGCGGCCGAAATCCCTTCCCCAGCACGCCCAATGCGCGGCTCGTCATGCGCGGCTCGCCGTTTTTGGTCGCGCTCCTGGTGAAGAAGGACTCGCCGATCAAGAGCGTGCACGACGTGAAGGGCAAGCGCATGACGGGCGAGTATCCCGCCCACCTGGCCGTCTGGTACAACATGTTCGGCCATCTCGCCAGCGCCGGCCTCACCTGGAATGATGTGCGCGTGGTGCCGGTGCCCGCCATCAACGAGGGCGTGGACGCGCTCATGCAGGGGCGCGCGGACGTCACCGAGTTCTCGCTCAACGGCGCCAAGGTGAAGGAGGCCGACGCGGCGGTGGGCGTGCGCCACATCTCCAGCGACTGCTCCGCCGAGGGCGAGAAGCGCCTGCGCGCGGCCGTTCCCGGCTACTACCCGCGTCAGGTCAAGGCCGGCGCCGCCACCGGCGTCCTCGAGGACATCTGCGTGGTGGCCTATGACCTCTATGTGGCGGCGGGGAAGAGCGTGCCCGACGCGGTGGTGGAAGCGGTGACGCGCGGGATCTGGGAGGGCGTGGACCGGCTCAAGCCCATCCACACCGTGTTCAACGAATGGACGCGCGAGCGCGCGGTGGACCCGGATGCCACCATTCCCTATCACCCGGGCGCGGTGCGCTTCTACAAGGAGCGCGGCGCCTGGACACCCGCCATGGAGCAGGCGCAGCAAAAGCTCCTGAACCTCAGCCGGTAGGGCATGACCGATCTCCTGCCGAAGTACCGGCAGCTCGACGGCGTCGGCCGGCAGGTCGAGCGCGCGCTCCTGGTCGTCCTCACCGCGGTGGGCGCGGCCTGGGCGCTCGGGCTGCATCACTGGCTGCCCTGGGCGCTCTTCAACGAGCAGTTCCTCGGCCTGTTCTTCGCGCTCGGGATCGCGCCCGTCTTCCTCGCCGCTCGCGCGGGCCCCCGCGCCCCCCAGCATCGCGCGCCCTGGTACGACTGGCTGCTGGCGGTGGGGGGCCTCGCGGCGGGCCTCTATGTCTTCTTCCTCTACCCCCGGATCGCCTATTCGCTCGGGATCGCGTCCTGGGACAAGGTGCTGCTGGGCGCGCTCGCTGTCGGCCTCGTGCTCGAAGCGGTGCGGCGGCTGGCGGGCTGGGCGCTCATGTGGATCGCGCTGGCCTGCATTCTCTATGCGAAGTTCGCCTTTCTCCTCCCCGGCCTCCTCCACGCCAAGGGCTCCGGCTGGGACCGCATCGCCGTGTACCTCTATCTCGACAGCAACGGCCTCTTCGGCCTGCCGCTGGCCGTCACCGCGAGCATCGTGGTCGCGTATATCCTCTTCGGCCAGGCGCTCACCACCGTGGGCGGCGACAAGTTCCTCACCGATCTCGCCCTGGTGGCCATGGGCCGCTATCGCGGCGGTCCGGCCAAGATGGCGGTGGTGTCGTCGAGCCTCTACGGCACCGTCTCGGGGAGCGCCGTCGCCAATGTCGTCGTGGACGGGGCCATCACCATCCCGATGATGAAGCGCGCCGGCTATCCGCCGCATATCGCGGCCGCCATCGAGGCGGTGTCCTCCAATGGCGGCCAGATCATGCCGCCGGTGATGGGCGCGGCAGCCTTCCTCATCGCCGAGTACCTGTCCATTCCCTATGGCCAGGTCGCGCTCGCCGCCGCCATTCCCGCCGCGCTCTATTACCTGGCGCTGTTCGTCCAGGTGGACCTCGAGGCGGCCAAGCGCGGGCTCGGGGGGCTGCCCCGCGCGGAGCTGCCGCGGCTCCGGGCCATCATGCGGCGCGGCTGGGTCTTCCTGGTCCCGCTCGGCGTGCTCGTCTACACGCTCATGGTCGCGTCCTGGAACGCGGGACAGGCGGGCATGCTGGCGGTGGGCGTGACCTTCCTCGTCGGCATGCTCCAGAAGGAGACCCGCCCGACCTGGGCCGGCGTGGTCGACTGCCTCGAGTCCAGCGGGCGCACCATGCTGGATCTCGTCGCCATCACCGCCATGGCCGGGCTCGTCATCGGCGCCCTCCAGCTCTCCGGCTTCGTGTCCAAGCTGCCGCTCCTGCTCATCTCGATGGCGGGCGGGAACCTGCTCCTGCTGCTCGTCCTCACCGCGCTGGTGAGCATAATCCTCGGCATGTCGCTGCCGACCACGGTGGTGTACGTCACGCTGGCCGTGCTGGTGGGCCCGGCGCTGGCCCAGCTCGGGATCGTGCCGCTGGCCGCGCACCTCTTCCTGTTCTATTTCGGCATGCTCTCGCTCATCACGCCCCCCGACTGCCTGGCCACCTATGCCGCGGCCGCCATCGCCAAGTCCGACTTCTGGCAGACGGGGTGGGCCGGCATGCGCCTTGGCATCGTGGCCTACATCGTGCCCTTCGTCTTCGTCTATCACCCGGCGCTCATCGGCCGCGGCTCCCTCGCCGAGATCGTGGGCGCGGTGGCCACCGCATCGGTGGGCGTCATCCTGCTCGGCGTCGCCTGCGCGGGCTACTGGTTCCGGCCGCTGGGCTGGGGGCGGCGCGGATGGGCAATCGCCGCCGCCCTCTTCTTCATCCTGCCTCCCATGCCCGGCCTGCCCGAGCTGGCCGCCGACGCCATCGGCCTCGGTCTGGGGGCCTCCCTCCTTCTCGTCGAATGGATCGCCACCTCCCCGAAACGTGTGAGGATGCCAGCATGAAGAAGACCGCCACCATCGAGAGCACCGCCGACGCCTATCTCGAGCTCCTCGCCGCGCGCGGGGTGGACTACCTCTTCGCCAATGCGGGGACGGACTTCGCGCCGCTCATCGAGGCCTACGCGCGGCGCCAGGCCAATGGGCTCGCCTGCCCCAGGCCCATCACGGTGCCCCACGAGATTCCCGCCGTCGCCATGGCCCATGGCCACGCCATGGTCTCGGGCAAGCCGCAGGCGGTGATGGTCCACGTCATCGTGGGCGCGGCCAATGCGCTGGGTGGCCTCATCAATGCCGCGCGGTCGCAGGTGCCCATCCTCTTCACGGCGGGGCGCACGCCCATCACCGAGGGCGGCATGCTCGGCAGCCGCGACCGGCCCATCCACTGGGCGCAGGAGGCCTTCGACCAGGGCGGCATGGCGCGCGAGTTCGTGAAGTGGGACTACGAGCTGCGCAACTTTACCCAGCTGGAGACGGTGGTCGATCGGGCGCTGGCCATCGCCCGCAGCGAGCCCGCGGGACCGGTGTACCTGACGCTGCCGCGAGAAGTCCTGGCCGAGCCCCACGAGGCCTTCGAGTACGCCGATCCCGCGCGCCTGGCGCCCAACGGGCCCACCGTGGCGGGGCCGGACGAGATCGCGGCCACGGCGCGCGCGCTGGCCGGCGTGAGCAACCCCATCATCCTCACCAAGGCCGCCGGCCGCGACCCGCGCGCGGTGCCGGCCCTGGTCGCCTTCGCCGAGGCGCTCGGCGCGCCCGTCTTCGAGGACCCTTCCCGCACCTATCTCAACTTCCCCCAGGACCATCCCCTCCACGCGGGGTTCGACGCGGGCCCGCATCTGGCCACCGCGGACGCGGTCATCGTCGTCGAGGCGGATGCGCCGTGGTTCCCCGCACTCCGCAATCCCTCGGCCGACGCGAAGATCATCCAGGTCGGCGTGGACCCGCTCTTCTCTCGCTATCCCGTGCGCGGATTCGCCACCGAGGGCGCGCTGGCCGGCGCGCCCCGGCTCACGCTCGCCGCGCTCGCCGCCGCGCTGAAGCCGCTCGTGGACGCGAAGGTCGTCGCCGAGCGGCGCCGGAAGTGGGAGGCGGAGGCGGTGGAGCAGCGCGACGCCGTCGCCACCCGCGCCCGGGCGGTGAGCGGCGACTCGCCCATCGACATGGCCTGGGCCTCGCGCTGCGTGGCCGACTGCATCGACGACAATACGATCGTGGTGAACGAGTACGACCTGGACTCCTCCCAGATCCGCATGCGCGTGCCGGGCTCCTACTTCGGCTCCTCCCCCGCGGGCGGGCTCGGCTGGGCGCTGGGCGCCGCCCTCGGCGCCCGGCTTGCCGCCCCCAACAAGACCGTGATCTCCTGCATGGGTGATGGGACCTATATCTTCGGCAGCCCCACCGCCAGCCACTGGGTGTCGCGGGCCTATCAGATCCCCGCGCTCTTCGTGGTCTTCAACAACCGTGCCTGGAACGCGGTGAAGCGGTCGGTGGCGTCCCTCGCCAAGGACGGCTGGGCGATGCGAGCCGAGACCATGCCGCTCTATCAGCTCGATCCCGCGCCCGACTATGAGATGGTGTGTCGAGCCTCGGGCGGCTGGGGCGAAAAGGTCGAAGATCCGGGGGCTTTGCCCGGCGTGCTGAAGAAGGCCCTCGACGTGGTCCGCAACGAGAAGCGCCAGGCTCTCGTGAACATCATCTGCAAGAAGCCGTAGCAAAGGAGGGCATGCCATGAAGATCCTCGCCACCGGACCGAGCGGCCCCCCCGAGGAGCTGGAGGCGCTTCGCGCCGCCGGCCACGAGGTCGTGATCGGTCGGCCGCTGGACATGCCCGGGCGCCGGGCCTATACGGAAGCCGAGCTGGCGGAGGCCTGCCGCGACGCCGACGTCGTGCTGGCCTCCCATCTGGAGACCATCTCCCCCGCGGTGCTGGACGCCGCCCCGCGGCTGCGCCTCGTCATCGTCCCCTTCATCGGGACGGACAAGATCGACATTCCCGCCGCATCGCGGCTGGGCATCCTGGTCGCCAATAGCCCCACCGCGGAGAACTTCGTCGCGGTGGCGGAGGCCACGGTGGGCGTGATCCTCATGCTGCTCAAGCGCATCAAGCACAACGAGGCCAAGCTCCGCCGCGGCGAGTGGGCCAAGCGAGAAGACCGCGGCGACTTTCTCTTCGGCAAGACGGTGGGCCTCATCGGGCTGGGCCGCATCGGCACTCACGTCTCCCGGCGGCTGGCGGGCTGGGACGTCCGCCTCATCGCCTCGGATCCCTACGTCGCCGCCGACCGCGCCGCCAAGCTCGGCGTGACCCTGGTGGACCTGCCCACCCTCCTCGCCGAGGCCGATATCGTGTCGCTGCACTGCACCCTCACCGAGGAGACGCGCCATCTCATCGGCGAGAAGGAGCTGCGGCGGATGAAGCCCACTGCGCTCCTCGTCAATACTGCGCGCGGCGAGGTGGTGGACGAGGAAGCGGTGGCGCGCGCCCTCACCGAGCAGTGGATCGCGGCGGCGGCGGTGGACGCCTTCGTCAAGGAGCCCCTGCCCGCGGAGCATCCGTACCGTACCGTGGATCCCGAGCGGCTCATCCTCACCCCGCACAATATCGCGCACAGCGAGGCGGGCCGGCGGGCCAACCTGCGCCTGGCGCTGGACCAGATTCTCGCGGTGGGGCGCGGCGAGCCCCCCGCGCATGCCGTCAACCCGGACGCGGTGGCCCGCTGGAGGGGCAAGTCATGAGCGCCTTCGCCATTCTCGACGCCGACGGGCATGTGACCGAGTCCCAGGAGCAGGTCTCGAAGTATCTCGACGACCGGCACAAGCGCCGCCCACAGACTTTCTCCTTCTACCCGTGGGATGGCTGGGACCGCCGGCTCCTCGGCACGCTGGGCGATGCCGCCGGCAATGCCGACGCCTGGCTGCGCGCGCTGGACAAGGGCGGGATGGAGCTCACGGTGCTCTATCCCACGCTCGGGCTCTTCATGAGCTTCCTCAAGGACCGCGAGTGGGCGGTGGCCTTGTGCAAGGCGTACAACACCATGCTCCACGAAGAGTTCGTCCAGAAGAGCCCGCGGCTCAAGGCGGTGGCGCTGCTGCCCGTGCAGGAGCCCGCCGCGTGCGCGGCCGAGCTCCGCCGCGCGGTGAAGGAGCTGGGCCTGTCCGGCGCCATGCTCGCGGCCGACGGCGCCCACCTGCTCGGCGACGCCGCCTTCGACCCCGTCTACGCGGAGGCGGAGCGCCTCGGCGTGCCGCTGGGGATACACGCCTCCGGCTCGCATCTGGGCGGCGCCGGCCTGGATCTCTTCCCGCGCTTCATCCAGGCGCATACCTGCTCGCATGCCTTCGGCCAGATGCGCCAGCTCACCTCCATGATCTTCGAGGGCGTGCCCGAGCGCTTCCCCAAGCTCAAGCTCGCCTTCCTCGAGGCCGGCTGCGGCTGGGCGCCCTACTGGATGGAGCGCATGGACGACGAGTATGCCAAGCGCGCCTCCGAGGCCCCCGCGCTGAAGAAGGAGCCCAGCGCCTATTGCCGCAGCGGCAATATCTACTTCTCCTGCGAGGCCGACGAGTGGCTGCTGCCCCAGGCGCTCAGGCTGGTGGGCGAGAACCAGATCGTGTACGCCTCCGACTTCCCCCACTGGGACAACTCCTATCCCGGCAATATCGACGAGATCCGCATGCGCGGCGACATGACCGACGCGCAGAAGCAGAAGGTGCTGGCCGACAACTGCCGCCGGCTCTACGGATTCTAGGAGCCCACCATGGCCCAGGATCTCCGCACCTATCTGGACGCCGTGAAGAAGCGGAAGCCGGACGAGTTCCAGGTCGTCACCCAGGAAGTGGACCCGGCCTTCGAGATCACCGCCATCGTGGTGAAGCTGGAGCGCGAGGCGAAGAAGCGGCCGGTGCTCCTCTTCGAGAAGGTGAAGGGCACGCGCTTCCCCGTGCTGACCAATCTGCACGCGAGCCGCTCGCGGCTGGCCTCCGCCATGCGCTGCGCGCCGGACCAGATGCTCCGCGCCTATCTGGCCGCCATGGACAAGCCCATCCCGCCCCGGGTGGTCGCCAAGGGCCCGGTGAAGGACGTGATCCTCACGGGCGAGCAGATCGACCTCCACGATCTGCCGCAGATCATCCACCACGAGGGGGATGCGGGCGTCTATCTGACCTCCGCCATCTCCTTCGCCAAGGACCCGGCCAGCGAGACGTGGAACTGCGCCTATAACCGCCTCATGATCAAGGGGCGCGACACCACGTCCATTCACCTGACGCTCGGCAAGCACCTGTGGGAGTTCCAGCGGATCGCCGAGGCGCGGGGGGAGGCGCTCCCGGTCGCCTTCGCGGTCGGCGTGCATCCCGCCATCGCGCTGGGCTCCCTCGCCATCGGCTCCATCGACGAGGACGAGCGGGCCATCATGGGCGCGCTGCTCGGCGAGCCCCTCGAGCTGGTGAAGTGCGAGACCTCCGACGTGCTGGTCCCCGCCCATGCCGAGATGGTGATCGAGGCCGAGATCCTGCCCGGCGCGCGCACGCCCGAGGGCCCCTTCGGCGAGTTCACCGGCTACAGTCTCGGCCAGCGCGACCGCGAGGTCGTGCAAGTGAAGGCCATCACCCATCGCGCCGGCGCCTGGTTCCAGGACATCACGGTGGCGCACCTCGACCACCTGCTTCTATCCACGATCCCCATGGAAGCCAACCTCTACCGGGCGGTGCGGGCCATGATCCCCTCCGTCAAGGCGGTGCGCGTGCCCGGCCCCTTCACCTGCTATGTCTCCATCGAGCAGCGCCTCCCGGGCCAGGCCAAGAACGCCCTGCTCGCCGTGCTGGGCGCCGATCTCTACATGAAGCGCGTGGTGGTGGTGGACCACGACGTGGACGTCTTCGACGACCGGCAGGTGAACTGGGCCATCGCCACGCGCTGTCAGCCGGACCGCGACATCACCGTGATCACGCAGGCGCGCGGCTCGGATCTGGATCCCTCCACCAAGGAGGACGGGCTCACCGCCAAGTGGGGCGTGGA
>DASRWT010000089.1:0-6021 GCA_035654455.1 Candidatus Nitrosocosmicus sp.
GCGGCCATGAAGGGCGTCACCGGCAAGCAGATGGCGGAGAATCACGGCATGCCCATCCACCCGGGGGCGGAGAAGTACTTCAAGGAAGCCGGGCTGGCGAAGTAGCGCCCTCCCGTGCGCAAGCTCACCGGCTACGCTGCGGCGGTGGTGGGCGTGGTGGGGATCGTCATGTCCCTCTACCACGTCTACGCCCGCCTCACCCCCGCCGCCCCCGACAGCCTCGTGCTGAGAATCATCGCGCTGGCCTTCTGCCTGGTGTTGGCCTTCCTGCTCTTTCCCTTCAAGACCTCGGCGCCCCTCGACGAGGATGGCACCCGGCTGGGGCCCCAGGACGACGCGCCCACCACCATTCCGTGGATCGACCTCGGGCTCGCCGCCCTGTCCATCGCCTGCCTCGCCTACGTCTTCATCTACTACGACTACATCACCCAGCGCTTCCCCACCGCTCATCCCCTGGCCCCGATGGACATCGTGGTGGGCACCGTGGCCGTGCTCCTGGTCCTCGAGGCCACCCGGCGCACCCTCGGGATGGCGTTGCCGGTGCTGGCGCTGCTTTTCGTCGCCTATGCGCTGGTCGGGCCCTGGCTGCCCGGGCCCCTCCGGCACAAGGGGCTCACCTACGAGATCCTCATCGACCAGACGTTCTTCACCACCGAGGGGCTGTTCGGCATCCCGCTGGGCGTGGCCGCCTCGTACGTGATCCTATTCATCATCTTCGGCGCCTTCCTCGAGCAGTCGGGGGCGGGGCAGTTCTTCATGAACTTCGCCAACTCCATCGCCGGCGGCCAGCGCGGCGGCCCCGGCAAGGTCTCGGTGGTGTCGTCGAGCCTGTTCGGGACCATCTCCGGCTCCGCGGTGGCGAACGTCATGGTGGACGGGTGGCTCACCATTCCCATGATGAAGCGCACCGGCTTCAAGCCGGAGGCGGCGGCGGCCATCGAGGCGGTGGCCTCCACCGGCGGTCAGATCATGCCGCCGGTGATGGGGGCCGCCTCCTTCGTGATGGCGGAGTTCCTCGGCGTGCCCTACTCCCACATCATGCTGGCGGCGGCGATCCCGGCCATCTTCTACTACGGCACCCTCTTCGCGGCCATCCACTTCAATGCCGCGCGCAGCGGGCTCAAGGGGATCCCGAAGGCGGAGCTGCCGAAGATGAGGGTGATCATGCGGCGCCAGGGACATCTCCTGGTGCCGGTGCTGGTGATCTTCTGGCTCCTGCTCCTGGGCTATACCGCCACCTATGCGGCGATCATCTCCACCGCCTCGGTGGTGGTGGTGTCCTGGTTCCGCGCGGAGTCGCGCATCACCCTGCGCAAGGCGCTGCAGGCCTTTCGCGACGGCGCGCAGCAGACGGTGCCGGTGGCCATGGCGACCGCGACCGCCGGCATCATGATCGGGGTCATTCTGCAGACGGGCCTGGCCATCCGGTTCACGAGCTTCCTGGTGGACTTCGCGGGCGGGTCGCTGTTCCTCGCGCTCGTGATCACCATGCTCGCCGCCATCATCCTCGGCACCGCGCTGCCCACCACGCCCGCCTATATCATGCTGGCGGCGCTGCTCATTCCCGCCCTCATCAAGCTGGGCGTCCCGCCGCTGGCCGCCCACATGTTCGCGTTCTACTTCGGCTGCCTGTCCGCGGTGACGCCGCCTGAGTGCCTGGCCGTGTACGCGGCCGCTTCCATCAGCCGCTGCAGCGTGTGGGCGGCCGGCTGGCATGCCATGCGCTTCGCCGCCGCGGGCTTCATCGTCCCCTTCTTCTTCGTCTACTACCCGGCGTTGCTGTTCCAGGGCTCCTGGGGCGACATCGCTCAGGCCCTGGTGAGCGGGGGCGTCGGCGTGGTCTTCCTCGCCGCGGGGCTGGAGGGGTATCTCTTCCGCCGCGCCACCTGGCTGGAGCGGGGGCTGTTCGTGGGGGCGGCGCTGTTGCTCATCGATCCGCGCCTGCTCACCGACCTGCTCGGGCTGGGCCTGCTCGCCATCGGCATCGCCTCGCAGAAGCTGCGGCGCCCCGAGCTGGTGGCGGCCTGATGGACGCCCCCATGAGTCGAGCCAAGCAGGTCGCGCTCACCTTGATCGCGGCCGCCCTCCTGCTGGGGACCCTCGTCTACGGCGTGCTGCGCCTCTACTCGGCCTGATCCGATCTAGTCGACGAGGCCGATCTCCCGGTAGCGGGTCTGGACGCGCGAGGTGATGAGGCCGAGACGCTGCAGCCGCGGGATGAGCACCTCGGTGAAGAGGAAGCGATTGAAGGCCTTGGCGGTCTGCGAGTTGGTCATGGTGTCCCGCCAGATCGCGTCGGCGTCCCAGCCCATCTCCTTCCAGACGTCGCGGACGGACTGGAAGCCCGTCCGCTCGTCGCGGGCGAACATCGAGTCGCAGGCGCGGAGGGCGAAGTCCTCCAGCAGCTGATGCTTGGCCCCGTCCATGTCCGGCAGGGCCCGCTTCAGCGCGAAGTAGCCGAAGTTCACGTGGCGTCCCTCGTCCTGGAGCACGTAGTCGAGAAGCTGGGCGAGGGTGGGATCGCCGGTCTGCTTGTGCATGACGTTGAAGGCGGCGATGGCCAGTCCCTCGATGAGCATCTGCATGCCCAGCAGCTTGAGCTCCCAGTGCTCCGAGGTGAGGATCTCGTCGATGAGCCCCTTGAGAAGTGGGTCCACCGGATAGATCTTGTGGAGCCGCTTCACGTACTTCTCGAAGACTTCCACGTGCCGCCCCTCGTCCACCACCTGGGTGGACGCGTACAGCTTGCAGTCCAGCTCGGGGACGGGATTGACGAGCTGGCTCGCCACCAGGAGGGCGCCCTGCTCCCCGTGGAGGAACTGGGAGAGCCGCCACGCCGACACGCGGATCTCCACCTCCTTCTGCTCCTCCGAGGTGAGGCGGGGGAAGAACTCGGTGCCCATGAAGGCCAGGTGGGTGTTGAGCACCGGACCTTCCTTGCCGATGGGTCGGCTCCAGTCCAGGTCGATGCTCCCGTTCCACTGGTTCTTCTTGGCCGTCTCGTAGAGGGACTCGAGCTCGGCATGGGTGGGCTCGTAGTCGAAGTCCCACAGGGTGTCGAGCCGCGCCGAGACCATCCGTGCCGCTGCCGCCCGTGAAGTCGTCATGGGCCGACACTACGACCCTCGCCGCGGCCGGTCAAGGTGTCAGGAGCCGCCTTGACAGGTGAGGGGATGAGCCCGTAAAGTCCGTTCAACTCAGCGCGTACGTGCGCGCCCCGGCTCCTCTGGGAACCGCCACTCGGGAGGCGAAGATGCTTCGGTATCAGATCCAGAGACCGCTCCTCCCGGCCGATGTAGGCTACCCTGGAGGCCGATGCTGAAACCTGTCCGCTCCGTCCCGTCCGCGCCCCGTTTCCCACAAAAGGAGGCGTCCATGGAGCCTGTCAGCCGTCGCCGTTTCGTGATCGGCAGCACCGCCGGCCTCGCCGGCATCCTCGCCACCCGCGTGCCGCCCGCGCGCGGGCAACAGCGCGAGATCTCCTACCTCTGCTGGAACAACTTCGCCCCCGCCTCCGACAAGAAGCTCGCGGAGATCGGGCAGCGCTTCACCAAGGACACCGGCATCAAGCTCAAGATCGACCACATCTCCCACATGGGCCCGCAGCAGGCCAAGTACGCCTCCGAGGTGCAGACCCAGGCCGGGCACGACATGGTCGAGATGCGCATGCACTTCCCGTGGCTCTACGAGCCGCAGCTGGTGGACGTCTCCGATGTGGTGACGGGGCTCGAGAAGCAGTACGGCAAGGCGCTGACCTCCTCCTACGAGGGGGCGCATGTCAACGGCGTGTGGCGCGCGGTGCCGCAGTACCACGGCATGTTCGTGGCCGCCTACCGCGAGGATCTCTTCAAGAAGGCGAGCCTGAAGGTGCCGGACACCTGGGAGGATCTCTACACCGTCGGCAAGGAGCTGAAGAAGATGGGGAACCCGGTGGGGATCCCCATCTCCCAGAACTACGACTCGATCTCCACCGCGGGGCCGGTGCTGTGGTCGTTCGGCGGGATGGAAGTGGACCGGGACGGCAAGACGGTCCGGATCAACTCGGCCGCCACCGTGCAGACCATCGAGTGGTACCAGAAGATGTTCAAGGATTGCATGGAGCCCGAGGTGCTGTCCTGGTCGGATGCGAGCAACAACGAATCCCTCCAGCAGGGCAAGGCGGGCTGGATCCACAACCCGGTGTCCGCCTATATCGTGGCCAAGCAGCGCAAGCTGGTCACCGCCGACGGCATCAACCACCACCGGAGCCTGGGGGGTCCCCAGGGGCGGCACGAGACGGACACCCCGCGGCACATCGGCATCTGGAAGTTCTCCAAGAATATCGACGCCTCCAAGGAGTGGATCCGCTACCTCATCGGCAAGCGCGAAAACTACGACGAGTACATCATGTCCGGTGACGCCTTCAATCTGCCCGCCTATGACAAGCTCCAGGACCATCCGGTGCTCAAGACGGATCCGAAGTATCAGCACCTCCGCGGCGAGGGTGTGCAGTACCACACCTACGGCTGGCCGGCGCCCCCCTCGGACAAGGTGCAGCTCATCACCAACACCTATCTCCTGCCCAACATGATCGCCAAGGCGGTCACCGGCACCTCGACCAAGGATTCCATCGCCTGGGCCGAGAACGAGATGAAGAAGATCCTCGCCGGCTGAGCTCGCCGAGCGACGCCATGGCGGTCAGAGCGGAGGAGATACCGGTACCGCGCGGGCGCCCGGGGCTGATGGCCCGGGTGAGGGGGTTGCTCGACCGCGAGGAGATCCTGGGACCGGTCTTCGTCACCCCGGCCCTGCTCCTCCTGGTCCTGCTCGTCGCCTATCCCTTCGTGATGGCGCTCTACTTCTCGATGTCCAACGCCTTCATCGGGCGGCCGAGCGAGTTCATCGGCCTCCGCAACTTCGTGAAGCTCTGGGACAGCGACGCTTTCCGTCAGACCTTCCAGAACGCGTTCGTGTTCACCGGGATCGCGGTGGTGTTCAAGGTGGTGCTGGGGATCATCCTGGCCCTGCTCCTCAACGAGCAGCTCTGGTTCAAGCGCTTCATCCGCGGCGCGGTGCTCCTGCCGTGGGTGATCCCCACCGCGCTCAGCACGCTGGGCTGGTGGTGGATGTTCAACTCGCTGTACAGCGTGGTGAACTGGACGGGCATCGCCATCGGGATCATGGATCCGCCGGGGCCGAACTGGCTCGGCCAGCGCTACTACGCCATGGCGGCGGTGATCACCGTCAATATCTGGCGGGGGCTGCCCTTCTTCGCCATCACCATCCTCGCCGGCCTGGTCGCCATTCCCAAGGAGCTGTACGAGGCGGCGGAGGCCGACGGCGCCGGCGCCCACGCCCGCTTCTGGCACATCACGCTGCCGCTGCTCAAGCCCGTCCTCGCGGTGGTGGTGCTGTTCTCCACCATCTTCACCTTCAGCGACTTCAACATCGTCTACGTGCTCACCCACGGCGGGCCCATCAACTCCACTCACCTCTTTGCCACCCTGTCGCGGATGATCGGCATCGACACCGGGCGGATCGGCGAGGGGGCGGCCATCTCGCTCTACCTCTTCCCCCTCCTCGTCTTCGTGGTCTGGGCGCAGCTCCGCTTCGTGCGGAAGCAGACGTTTTGACCGTCGCGCGCCGGCCGTTTCTGGGGAAGGTGGGGAGGCACCTGCTGCTGGTGCCCTTCCTCGTCTTTGCGCTGTTCCCCTTCTATCACATGACCTTGACCTCGCTGAAGCAGGACCGTGAGCTCTACGACCGCCACGCGGTGCCCCTCATCATCAAGCAGGGACCAACGCTCGAGCACTACAGCAAGCTTCTCTGGGACACCGAATTCCTCATCTGGACCAAGAACAGCCTGCTGGTGACCGTCCTCGCCACCGTGGTGTCGGTGTTCCTGGGCACCATCGCCGCCTACGCGCTCGCGCGGCTGAAGTTCGCGGGGGTGGCCGCTCTCGGCACCGGCATCTTCATCACCTACCTCGTGCCCACCTCGCTTCTCTTCCTGCCGCTGGCCCAGGTGGTCACCTGGCTGGG
>DASRWT010000090.1:0-10761 GCA_035654455.1 Candidatus Nitrosocosmicus sp.
GGCGCCGGTCTTGATGGAATACTTCCGTCCCGCCCACGCGGTGGGGAAGACCCCCGCCACCGCCTTGATGTAGTTCAGGAAGAAGCGCTTGGCGTGCTGGCGCACCTCGTTCATGCGAGCCCCGCCGCCGATCTTCTCCACCGCGTCCAGGAAGTCGACGATCTCCTCGGCGAGCGGGGCCTGCGAGACGCGCCCCCGCCCGGTGCCGAGCATCTTGATCTCGCCCGCGAGCGGCGAGGTCTCGTCCTCGTTGAGCGACCGGATCACATCGTGGGCGAGGGCCTGATTGGGGTCGGGGTAGAGCTTGCGTCCGGCGAGGCTCACGATATGCGACGGGTTCAGCCGCGTGTGCTTGGCATTGATGGTGACGAAGAGCTCGACGATCTGGCGCGCGTCCAGCCGGTCGAAGAGCACTGCCGGCACCTCGATGCCGAGGTTCTCGCCGGCCTGGGTCACCGCATGTAGCGCCAGGAGCCGATGCTGGCCGTCCAGCACGCGGAGCACGCCATGCTCCTCTGGGATCTGCAGGAGCCCCAGGTCATGCTGGCTGGCCATGGGGGTGAAGGTGAAGCGCTTCTCGGAAGTGATGATGACGGCCCCGGGGATGGCGGGCAGCGTCCCCGCCTCCTTGCAGTCGCGATAGTAGGCGACCAGCTCGTCGATCTTCCGGCGGATCACCGGGCGCTGGTAGGCGGCCTCGCTCTCGCCGATCCGCTTCTCGAGCATCTCCCAGTTCACGCGGGCTCGGTTGGCGCGCTTGGCCTTGGCGTCGGGGACTTCCTTGCCCGCGTACCCGAGGACCTCGAACTTCACCAGCCGGTCGATGTCCTTGGCGGAGAAGGAAGCCTGGAAGAATTCCACCCCGAATTGCTTCACCCGGTGCGCGGGAACCGTGATCATTCGGCCCTCCTACCTGCGTAGGGGCTACCTATCTCTGCGGGGTCGGCGTCCGGCGTTTAATGTAACTGAAGCTTAAACCCCTGTCAACATTTGCGTTTCTGGCCTGCCCGGTGGGAGGTGCACCATATCCTGGGGTGGGCAGAATAACTATCCACAATCCGTGGGTAACCTGGGGATGAGTTTACGCACGGGGAACGTCGCGCAGAACTATCGGAGCGCAGGCATCCCCGCGCTGGCGCCCGCTGGGTTCATCTCTGGACTTCCAATGGCGGCGGCTCCCGCCTGCAGTCGGGGCAGTCGATGGCGGGGCGGGGGATGATGCCGGCCAGCCTCTTCTCGACGTCGATCATGTGCTCGACGAGCTGCAGGATCTCCTGCACGCTCTTGATCGCGCTCTCGGGCGGGTTGCATGGTCGAATTCGCGCCTCGAGCGCGCGCGCGAGCCCCTTCCTGCCGTCGAGGACATTGTCGTAGCGCTGCCCGAGCGGCGTCCCGTTGAGCTGGTCGCCGAACTCGGCCTTCATGGCCCCGCGCACTTCCTGGTACGCCTTCCAGTGGGCGCCGAGGTGAGTGGCGTCCTCCCACTCGGGCGCCGTCTGCGGGCAGGGCGTGACGCCGTCGGCGAAATCGTCCAGCCTCTTCCGCATCTCTTCGCCGCGCACGACCATGTCCTCGGCGCGCTGGGCCTTGGACACCGTGGTGCCCGCCGTCTGCGCCGAGACGGCCCCGATGGCGATCGGGAGCGCCAGGGCCAGCGCGGCGAGCACCGTGGAGAGGCGCCGCACCGGCGATTCCCCCTCACTTGACCTCAAGGCGCCTCCTCGCGCGCGCATGTGCTCCACCTAGCATACCGGGCCCGACCTCCCGTTGACACTTCTCCGGAGCCGATGCTAGGCTGACCGCGCCTCATCCATCCGCCCGACGCCGCTGCCGTGCGGGAACGTTCACTCTCCTCAGGAGGAGCGCGCGATGCCCGACCACCGCCACCTGGACCTCAGCACCATTCACCGGCGCGGCTTCCTCAAGGCCTTCGGCGCCGCCGGCGCCGCCGCTACCGTCGCCGGCTTTCCCGCCATCGGGCGCGGGCAATCGCGCGAGGTGAAGGTCGGCTATCTCCTCCCCGTGACCGGGCCGCTGGCCTTCGAGGCGCAGCTCGCGCTCAACGGCCTGCTGCTCGCGGTGGACGAGATCAATGGGTCGGGCGGCATCAAGTCCCTCGGCGGCGCGAAGCTCACCCTCCTGCCCGGCGACACCCAGAACAAGGTGGAGCTGGGCAATTCCGAGGCGGCGCGTCTCATCGACCAGGGCGCGGTGGCCATCATCGGAACCTTCTCGAGCCTGGTGGCCTTCTCGGTCCGCCAGGTGACGGAGAAGGGGAAGACGCCGTTCCTGCTCCTCGCCTGTGTGGCCGACAATCTCACCGAGGGCGGGCTGCGCTACACCTTCCGCATGCAGCCCAACGGCAAGGGCATGGCCACCCTCACGGTGTCGAACATGCTGGAGATGGCGAAGAACGCGAACATCCCCATCAAGCGGGTCGCCATCATGCACGAGGACGGCAATTTCGGCACCACCATGGGGAATCACGTCGAGGGCTTCGCCCAGACCATGGGCTACGAGCTGGTGCAGCGCGTGCCCTACAATCTCCGCTCGCCCGACTTCACCGCCGAGCTCTCCAAGGTGAAGGCGGCGCGGCCGGACCTCCTCCTCATCAGCGGCTACTACGGCGACTCCAAGATCATCGCGGAGACCGCCTCCAAGCTGCGCATCGGCGTCAACGCGGTGGTGGGGCTGGCCAACGCCGCCTACTCGAACCCGCGCTTCATCGCCGAGAACCGCGAGCTCACCGAGCACCTCTTCGACGGGAACTACTGGCACAATCCGCAGAGCGCGCGGTCTCGCGCGGTCTTCGACGCCTACCAGCGGAAGTTCAGCTCCCCGATGTCGAACCACGGCGTGCAGGGCTATCAGGTGGCGTGGGTCCTCAAGGATGCTCTGGAGCGCGCGGCATCCACCGACCGGGACAAGGTGCGCGACGCGGTGGCCAAGACCAACCTCGCCGACCACATCCTCACCCAGGACGCCATCCGCTTCGACGACACCGGCGAGGGTATCGCCGCCACTCCCGCGCTGCTGCAGGTGCAGAACGGCAAGCCGGTGGTGGTGGGGCCGGCGCGCTTCGCGGAGACGAAGCCGATCTTCCCCGTTCCCAAGTGGAAGGGCTAGGACCCGCCGAGCGCGGGAGGTGAGCGGAGGCCTCTTCCTCCAGGCCGTCGTCAGCGGGCTCCTGCTCGGCGGCGTGTACGGGCTGGTGGCGAGCGGGCTGACCCTGATCTTCGGCGTGCTGCGCATCATCAACTTCGCCCACGGCGCGGTGATGATGCTGGGGATGTATGCCACCTACTGGCTCTGGATGCTGGTGGGGCTGGATCCGTACCTCTCCGTGCTGGTGACGGCCCCCGTCTTCTTCGGGGTGGGCGTCGCCATCCAGCGCATCGTCATCGAGCCCAATCGCGATGCCGCCGAGCACAATCAGCTCCTCCTCACCCTGGGGCTGGCGCTCTTCCTGGAAAACCTCGCCCTCGTCCTCTGGCAGGGCGACTTCCGGACGCTCCGGGTGCCCTATGCGTCGGCCTCCTTCTTCATCGCCGACACCCTGGTGGAGGTGCCGCGGCTCATCGCCGCCGGCGGCGCGGTGGTGATCGCGGTGGCGCTCTACGCGTTCCTCCGGGGCACCGTGCTGGGCAAGGCCATCCGCGCCCTCGCCGAGGAGCGGGAAGGCGCGATGCTGGTCGGCATCGACGTGGGCCGGATCCGCGCCGTCGCCTTCGGCATCGGCTCCGCCTGCGTGGCGGTGGCCGGCGCCCTCATCACGCCCTTCTTCTACATCGCCCCCGACGTGGGCGAGTCCTTCAACATCATGGCCTTCGTGGTGGTGGTGCTGGGCGGGATGGGGAACTTCCTGGGCGCCCTCGTGGGCGGGCTCATCGTGGGCCTGGCCGAGTCGCTGGGCGCCGCCTTCCTGCCGGGCTCGCTCAAGCAGTTCGTGGTCTTCCTCATCTTCGTCCTGGTCTTGCTCTTCCGGCCCGAGGGGTTGTTCGGGGGCGCGCGTGGCCGTTAAGGCGCTGGCCGTGCTCGCCGGCCTCGCGCTGCTCGCCGTTCCGCCTTTCCTGCCCAAGTATTTTCTCGAGGTGCTGATCAGCATCCTCTTCTTCGCCTACCTCGGGCTGGCCTGGAACCTCCTCGGCGGCTACGCGGGGCAGTTCTCGTTCGGCCACGCCGCCTTCTTCGGCATCGGCGCCTACACTTCCACCCTGCTGCTGCTCCGCGCCGGGCTGTCGCCCTGGCTCGGCATGCTCGCGGGCGGGCTGCTGGCGACCGGCTTCGGCCTCTTCGAGGGGTACCTCTCCTTTCGCTACGGGCTGCGGGGCCCGTACTTCTCGCTGGTCACCCTGGCCTTCGCGGAGATGCTCCGCGTGGTCACGGTCAACCTCAAGGTGGTGGGCGCGTCCCTGGGCCTCGTCGTTCCGAGCCAGACCAATGCGCTCCTCTTCGTCTTCGCCGACAAGCTGCCCTACTACTACGTCATCGCCGTGATGACGGCGGTCGCCCTGGCGATCACGCATCGGGTGGCCGGCTCGCGGCTCGGCTATTGCCTGGTGGCGGTGCGCGAGAACGAGGACGCGGCGGAGGCGGCGGGGGTGGACGCGCGCGGGGCCAAGCTCCGCGCCATGGCCATCTCGGCCTTCCTCACCGCGCTGGGCGGCACCTTCTACGCGCAGTACTTCGCCTACATCGATCCCACCATCACCTTCGGTCCCGCCATCTCGATCGGGGGCCTGCTGCCCGCCATCGTGGGCGGGGCCGGCACCGTGCTGGGGCCCGTGCTGGGCTCCTTCGTCCTCACCCCCATCTCCGAGATCACGCGCGCGATGCTCCGCGGCCGCGCGGGCGCCGACATCATGCTCTACGGGCTCGTGCTCATCCTCGTCATCTCCTTCCTCCCGCAGGGCCTGATGGGCTGGCTGCGCGCGCGGCGGGCCTCCTGAGCCTGCTGGAGCTGCGCGGGCTGGACAAGCGCTTCGGCGGGCTCGCCGCCGTGAGCCAGCTCGACCTCTCGATCGAGAGCGGCGAGATTGTCGGGCTCATCGGGCCCAACGGCGCCGGCAAGACCACCGCCTTCCACCTCATCGCCGGCTTTCACCCGCCGAGCGCGGGGACCATCCGCTTCAAGGGCGACTCCATCGTGGGCCTCAAGCCGCATGCCATCTGCCGGCGCGGGCTGGCCCGCACCTTCCAGCTCGTGCAGCCCTTCGCCGGGCTCACCGCGCTCGAGAACGTCATGGTGGGCGCCTTCACCCGCGAGCGGGATACCGCGGCCGCCCGCCGCCATGCGGGCGAGATTCTCGACTTCGTGGGTCTGGGCCCGCGGCGCGACACCGCCGCCCGCAATCTCACCCTCGGCGATCGCAAGCGGCTGGAGATGGCGCGCGGGCTCGCCACCCGCCCGGAGCTCCTGCTGCTCGACGAGGTGATGTCGGGGTTGAACCCCACCGAGATCGAGGCGATCATCGGCACCATCCGGCGCATCCACGAGCGCGGGGTGACGCTCCTGATCATCGAGCACGTCATGCAGGCGATCATGGCGCTGTCGCACCGGCTGGTGGTGCTCCACCACGGAGAGAAGATCGCGGACGGGCCGCCCGCCCTGGTGGCGCGAGAGCGCAAGGTCATCGAGGCTTATCTGGGCGAAGCGGGAGACGGGACGGCGCCATGAGCCTGCTCGAGCTGCGCGAGGTGGACGTGGCCTACGGCGATCTCCCCGCGCTGCGCGGGGTCTCCTTGACAGTGGGGGAAGGCGAGATTCTCTCCGTGGTGGGCGCCAACGGCGCCGGCAAGACCACCATGCTGCGCACCATCTCGGGCCTCCTCCGGGCACGCGCGGGGGAGATCCTGTTCGACGGCCGACGCATCGACCGGCTGCCCAGCCACGCGGTGGTCGAGGGCGGCGTGGTGCAGGTTCCGGAGGGACGGAAGATCTTCCCGAGCCTCACCGTGCGGGAGAACCTCGACCTGGGCGCCTACTCGCGTCCGGCCCGCCCCCACCGCGCGGAGAGCCTGGCGCGCGTCTTCGCGCTCTTTCCCATCCTGGCCGAGCGCGCGGGCCAGGCCGCGGGCACCATGTCGGGAGGACAGCAGCAGATGCTCGCCATCGGCCGGGCGCTGATGGCCCGCCCGCGCCTGCTGATGCTCGACGAGCCCTCGCTGGGGCTGGCGCCGATGGTGGTGCAGGAGATCTTCCAGACCGTGGCCGCGATCAACCGCGCGGGGACCACGGTGATGCTGGTGGAGCAGAACACGCGCCAGGCGCTGGCCCTGGCCGCGCGCGGCTACGTGCTCGAGAACGGGCGGGTGGTGCTGGTGGGGCCCGGTCGCGAACTGCTCGGCAACGAGCACGTCAAGCGCGCCTACCTGGGAATGTAGTCGAGGACATACGAGGGGAGAGGAGACGGCCATGCTCGATATCGTGATTCGCGGCGGACAGGTGATCACCCCCGGCGGAGTGGGGCAGTGGGATATCGGAGTGGAGGGGGAGCGCATCGTCGCGGTGGCCGCTCCCGGGACCCTGCCCACGGAGTCGGCGCGCGTCATCGACGCCACCGGCAAGATCGTCACTCCCGGCGGGGTGGAGCCGCACGCGCATCTCGCGCACTCCATCATGTCGCATCCGGAGCAGCCTTCCGAGACCCTGGGCCCCGAGGAGGACACCAAGGGCATGGCCTGCGGCGGCACCACCACCCACGTGGATTTCGCCTACGTGCGGCCGGACGTGGGCGACATCCAGCCCGTGATCGAGCGGCGGGCGGCGCGCTGGAAGGGCCAGTCCTACGTGGACTACACCTTCCACATCACGCTGGCGGGCGCGCTGCCGCTCCGGATCTTCGAGCAGATCCCGGAGACCATCGCGGCGGGATTCCCCACCTTCAAGGTCTTCACCACCAATGTGCTGCCGCCGCACCCCAAGCGCGCGGGCAACCGCATCGACTTCGGCCGCATTCACTACGCGATGGAGAAGGTGGCGCCGGCGGGCGGGCTCATGGTGGTCCACGGCGAGGACGAGGACCTGGTGCAGTTCAACTACGAGCGCTTCCGCGAGGAGAAGCGCATGGAGGGGTCCAACCTCCATCTCGTCCACACCAAGCTGTCCGAGTCGCTCGCCTTCCGGCGCACCATTGCGCTCGCGCGGGCCTCGGGCGCCGCGGTCTACTTCGTGCACACCTCCGCCCGGGAGGGCGTGGAGGCGGTGGTGGAGGCCCGCGGCCAGGGCCTGCCCATCTATGCCGAGACGCTGCATCAGTACGCCTGCTTCAACGCGGAGTACTACAAGACCCCGCGCGGATTCTGCTCGCACACCTATCCCTCGCTGAAGCTGCCCGAGGATCAGCAGGCCCTCTGGGATGGGCTCGTGCACGGCGGCATCTCGGCCCTGGCCACCGACGAGTACCCCACCAACCTGGAGCTCAAGCTCAAGGGCAAGACCATCGAGGACGTCACCGGAGGCAACCTCGGCGCGGAGGCGCGCATGGGCATCGCGTGGACGGAGGGTGTGGGCCGGCGCGGGATGTCGCTCCCGCGCTTCGCCGACATCACCGCCACCAATGCCGCGCGCATCCTGGGGCTCTACCCGAAGAAGGGCGTGATCGCGCCCGGCAGCGACGCCGACATCGTCCTCATCGACCCGAGTATTCGCAAGACGTTGACCAAGGACGACTTCCACGTCTCGGACTACAGTCCCTGGGAGGGCTGGCCCATCACGGGCTGGCCGGTGCTGACTCTCCTGCGCGGCAAGGTCATCGCCGAGCGCGGCAAGCTCCTGGGCTCCACCAGCGACGGGCGACTCCTCACGCGCAAGATCGACAACTCGGTGCTGGCGCGCCCGCTCGTCTAGGCGCGAAGGGGTGGCGGGCGCCGCGGCATCCGCCCGCTGCTCCTAGGCGAAGGGGTCGTCGTCCGCCTGCTCGTGCCAGGTGTACTCCATGTTGCGCGCGGTGGTGAGCGCCATCTCGCGGCCGTGCATGCGCGCGATGAGGGCCAGCGCCATGTCGGTGCCCGCCGACACCCCCGACGAGGTGACGAGGTTGCCGTCGTCCACCCAGCGCGCCTTGCGCTTCCACAGCACCTTGGGCCCCTGCTGCACCACCCAGTCCCAGGCGATCTTGTTGCTGGTGGCGGGACGGCCGTCCATGAGGCCGGTGCGCGCGAGGAGGGCGGAGCCCGTGCAGACGGTGGTGACGACCTCCGCCTTCTCGCTCGCCGCGCGCAGCCGGCTGATGAAGGCCTCGCTGGCCACCTCGGCGCGGGTGCCGGGGCCCCCGGGCACGAGGAGGATGTCGAAGGGCGGCACGTCGGCGAAGGTATAGTCCGCGTGCGTGGACGGGCCCTGCGCGCCCTTGATGGGGCCCTTGCGCTCCGCCACCGTGAAGACCTCGAAGAGCTGCCGCACCGTCCCATCGGGTTGCGGCAGACGGCAGGAGCCGAAGGCCTGCACGGGCCCGTACATGTCCAGCACGGTGAAGCCGTCGAAGAGCACCACCGCGACGCGTGTCGGTGTGGAAGTGTCGGTCATGGCGGTCTCCTTCTCGGGTTTGTGGGTCAGTCTGCGCCACGTCATCGCCGGCCACGAGCGCCCGAGACCGCTCCACGCGCGCCCGGGCCGTCCCGCGAGACGGTTCGCGATCGCGAACACCTCCAACGGACGGGTGACGTCGAGGGCCTCGACCCCGGGAAGGCAAGCACGCTCACTTACCGAGGGGCGAGCGTGAGAATCCGAGGCGCGAGCATGCACCAAGGGTGACGCAGCCGCCGACTCGCCGCAATGCCGAAGATTGGCGAATCCGGCCAACCCCGCGCCCGCATTTTCGTACTAGAATCGGCTCATGAACGAGTGCCGGATACTCTCGCCGCTGGGCATGCTGGGCTATGGCTTTCCCCCCGAGTCGCTGGCGCGCGGTCTGGCGCGCGGCCCGCACCTCATCGGCGCCGACGCGGGCTCGACCGACGGCGGTCCGCACAAGCTGGGGGCCGGCGTGGGCATCGTGAGCCGTGCCGCGAGCAGGAAGGACCTGGGGCTGCTGCTGCGCGGCGGGCTCGACACCGGGGCGCCCGTCGTCATCGGCTCCGCGGGCGGCTCGGGCGCGCGCGCGCATCTGGCCTGGACGCGTGAGATCCTCGAAGACCTCATCCGCGAGGACGGCCGCCGCGTGCGGGTGGCCTATGTGCACGCCGAGCTCGACAAGGAGCATCTCAAGGCGGAGCTGGGTGCCGGACGCGTGCACCCGCTGCGCAATGTCCCGCCGCTCACCGACAAGGCCATCGACAGCGCCACCGCCATCGTCGGCCAGATGGGCGCCGAGCCCATCATTCGCGCGCTCGCGGCGGGCGCCCAGGTGGTGGTGGCCGGCCGCGCCTACGACCCTGCGTGCTTCGCCGCCTACGCCATCTGGAAGGGCTTCCCCGCCGGACTCTCCTGGCATCTCGGCAAGATCCTCGAGTGCGGCGCGCTCTGCGCGGTGCCCGGCTCGGCGGGCGACTCCATGTGGGGCGTCCTGCGACACGACGGCTTCACGCTGGAGCCGCTCAATCCCGCGCGGGCCTGCACCGAGACCTCGGTGGCCGCGCACACGCTGTACGAGAAGTCTCATCCCTATCTCCTGCCGGGCCCCGGGGGGATGCTCGATCTCTCGCGCACGACCTTCCGCCAAGTGTCCGACCGGGTGGTGGAGGTGAAGGGCAGCGAGTTCGTCGCCAGCCGGCCCTATACCGTGAAGCTCGAGGGGGCGGAGCTGGTGGCCTATCGCGCGGTGCTGATGTGCGGGGTGCGCGATCCCGCCCTCATCGCGGTGCTGCCTGCGGCGGAGGCGGCGGTGGTGGCGCGCACGCGTGACTATTTCGACCGCATCCCGCCGTCGGAGTACCAGATCCTCTTCCATCACTACGGGCTCGACGCGGTGATGGGCGGCAGCGAGCCGCGGCAGGACGCGGTGCCGCACGAGGTGGGGCTGATCATGGAAGTGGTGGCGCCCACCCAGGAGCTGGCCGACACCATCTGCGCCTTCGCGCGCGCCACCCTCATGCACCACCACTACGAGGGGCGCAAGGCCACCGCGGGCAATCTCGCGCTGCCGTTCGCGCCCAGCGACGTGCCGCTGGGGCCGGTGTACCGCTTCAATGTCTATCACGTGCTCGAGGTCGAGGATCCCTGCGCGCTCTTCCCGCTGGAGTTGGTGGAGTACTAGATGGCCGGGCGTCGCCTCGCCGACCTCGCCAGCGTGATCCGCTCCAAGAACGCGGGGCCCTTCGAGGTGACGCTCGACATCATCTTTCCTGACCGCGACACCTACGAGCGGGTGAAGGCGACCGGCTGGTTCACCCGCGAGCGGCTGGCCGCGCTCTATCGCGTGCCGGTGGACGACGTCTACGACGTGGTCTTCTTCGACCCGGCGCTGGCGGTGAAGGCGACCCTGGCCCGCCAGCGCCCCCAGGGCAGCATCGGCGAGACCGATACGTACGGCGCCCAGCAGCACGCGCCGCTGCTGGACGTCGTCATTCCTTGGGCGGGCAGTAAGGGTTGGGAGGAAGGGGCGACCCCCTCGTCTTTCGTTTCCGCTCGCCTCGCCTCCGGCTTCAGCTCGCCGAGTTCCAGCCGGGACTATGCGCACCAGTTCAACCCGCCCTGGGCCCTGGATCCCGCCCGGACGGCGCTGGTGGTGGTGGACATGCAGTACGCCAGCGCCTCGCGCCGCGAGGGCCTGGGCCGTCTCCTCAAGGATCGCGGGCAGGAATCGATGGGCTCGTATCGCT
>DASRWT010000091.1:0-7211 GCA_035654455.1 Candidatus Nitrosocosmicus sp.
CGGGGCGGAGCCGATTCGCCCACGCGCTGGCCGGCGCGCGGCCGGACGTCGCCCTCATCCTGCCGAGCTCCTTCGAGGCCGCGCGCGCCGCCCGCCGCTGGCACGCGCGGCGCCGCGTGGGCTTCGACACCGACGCTCGAGGCGCGCTGCTGACGGATCGGGTCCCGCTCCCCGATCCACGCCGCCATCAGGTCGACGAGTACCGGCTGCTGGTGGAAGCGCTCGGCATGCCCGCGCCCGCGGTGGAGCCGCGGCTGCGTCCACCCTGCGAGCCCGCGCTCGACGCCGAGGCGGAGGCGCTGCTCGCCGGCGCTGTCCCGGGAGGGCCCGCGCCCATCGGGTTGCACCTCGGCGCCGCGGGAGGCCCCGCCAAGCGCTGGGCGGTGGCGAGCTGGGCCGAGCTCGCCGATCGTCTGGCCGGGAGGGGGCTGGTGCCGGTGCTGCTCGGGGGGCCTGGGGACACCGCGGCCGCCGATGCCGTGCTCCGTCTCGCCGCCCGCGCGCCGGCATCGCTGGTGGGCCGGGACCGGCCGGCGCTGCTGCCGCATCTCCTGAGGCGGCTCCGCTGCCTCGTGAGCGCCGATACCGGCGTCGCCCACCTGGGCGCCGCGCTCGGCACTCCCACCGTCACGCTCTTCGGCCCCACCGACCCGCGGCTCAGCGCGCCGCGATCCTCTCGCGCCCAGGTGGTGGCGCCCGGGGCGCCCTGCGCGCCCTGCTTCCTCGCGGAGTGTCCCATCGAGCATCCGTGCATGCGCGCGATCACCGCGGAGGATGTCGCCGCCCGCGTGCGGGACGCCGCCGCGTGAAGACGGTTCTCCATACCGAGGCTTCGCCTGGACTGGGCGGCCAGGAGATCCGGACGCTCACCGAGGCGGAATGGATAGGCGAGCGGGGCTGGCGCGTGCTCATCGCGGCCCAGCCGCAGGGCCGGCTCCTCCCGCGCGCGCGGGAGCTCGGGCTCTCCGCGGTGCCGATCCGGATGCGCGGGGCCTGGGACGTCGCCGCTCTCCTCCGCCTCGTCGGGCTCATCCGGCGGGAGCACGTCGACGTCGTGCACACGCATAGCTCGATCGACGGCTGGCTGGGCGGCATGGCGGCGCGGCTCACCGGGCGGCCCGTGCTCCGCACCCGGCACGTGTCGATCCCGATCCGCCGCGGCGCGAATCCGGTATATCGGTGGCTGGCGGATCGCGTCATCACCAGCGGGGAGGCCATCCGCGAGCTCGTGATCGCCGCCGGCGTGCCGCCCGCGCGGGTGGTGGCGATTCCGGCCGGCGTCAAGCTCGACGACTTCACGGATCCGGAGGGCGGCGAGGCGGCCCTCCGGTCCCTCGGGCTCGCGGCCGCCGGCGCCGCGCGCGGGCCCATCATCGGATCCGTGGCCATGTTCCGCGGCTCCAAGGGACACGATCATCTGCTGGACGCCTTCGCGCGCGTCCACGCGCGGCGGCCCGACGCCCGGCTCCTCCTCGTGGGCGACGGCGGCCGGCGCGAGTGGGCGGAAGGCCTCGCGCGCCAGCGCGGGCTCGGCGCCGCGGTGACCTTCACGGGGTTTCGCACCGACGTGCCCGCGCTGCTCTCCGCCATGGACTGCTTCGCCCTGGCCTCCACGCGCACCGAGGGAGTGCCCCAGTCGCTGCTCCAGGCCGCCGCCGCCGGCGTCCCGCTGGTGGCGAGCCGCATCGGCGGCATTCCCGAGGTGGTGGAGGACGGCGTCACCGGGCTCCTCGTGCCGCCCGAGGATCCCGGCGCCCTCGCGGCGGCCCTCGAAGCCACGCTGGCGGATCCCGCCGCCGCCGCCACGCGGGCCCGCGCCGCCCGCAAGCGGTGCGAGGAGCGCTTCTCGCACACGGCGGCCATCGGCCGGCTGCTCGCGCTCTATGACGAGCTGCTCGGCGCGCGGGTCCGCTAAGTGGAAGCGCCGGCGGGCCGGCGCCTCCGCGTGCTGCACCTCGTCGCCAATCGCTGGTGGACCGGCAGCGCGGATCCGGTGATCCGCCTGGTGCGCGGGCTCGAGGCGCGCGGTCATCAGGTCCGCCTCGCCCTGGTGCGCGGAGACCGCTTCGAGGCCAAGGCGCGCGAGGCCGGCCTCGAGCCGGTGGCCGGGCTGTCGCTCGACGTGAAGAGCGCGCCATGGTCCTGGGCCGGCGACCTGTCCCGGCTGCGCGCCCTCGTGCGGCGCGACGCGGTGGAGGTGATTCACACCCACCACTCGCACGATCACTGGCTGGGCGCCCTCTGCCGCGGCGGCGCGGCGCTGGCGCGCACCTTCCACAACCAGCGCGCGGTGAAGCGCGGGCCGCTCCGGCGCGCGCTGTACCGGCGCACCGACGCCGTCCTCACGGTGAGCCGGCAGATCGAGGCGCGGTGCCGGCTCGCGGGCATCGCCCCCGAGCGGATCTTCCGCGTGAGCGGGGTGGTGGACCTCGGCCGCTTCACCGCGCCCGCCGACCCCACCAAGGTGCGCGACGAGCTGGGCCTCGACGGCTCCGACGCCGCGGCGCCCGTCATCGGCCCCGTGATCGGGACGGTGGCCCGGCTCGCCCACAATCGCGGCCATGAGCTGCTCATCCGCGGCTTTCGCCTGCTGCTGCCGCGCTATCCGCGTGCCCGGCTCCTCCTCGTCGGCAAGGGTGAGGCGCGGCCGCGGCTGGAAGCGCTGGTGCGCGAGCTGGGAATGGAGCGAGAAATTCTCTTCACCGGTTATCGGGATACGGACCTCCCCAACGTGCTGCACGCGCTCGACACCTTCGTCCTCATGGGCGCGGGCTCGGACGAATCGTGCCGGGCGGCGCTCGAAGCCATGGCGGCCGGCCGCCCGGTGGTGGCCCGGCGGGTCGGCGCCCTGCCGGACGCGATCGAGCACGGGGTGACGGGACTCCTCGTGGACGACGAGCGCCCGGAGTCGGTGGAGACGGCGCTGGCAACCCTGGCCGCCGATCCCGAGGGCGCGCGGCGCATGGGCGCGGCCGGCCGACGTCACGCGGTCGAGACCTTCAGCCCGGAGCACCACGCGGCCGAGGTCGAAGCCATCTATCTGGAGATCCTGGCCCGCCGGGGGCGGCCGTCATGAAGATTCTCCAGCTCCTGTCCTGCCGGGGCTGGTCCTCGGACGCGTACTGGGCGGCCCGCGTGAGCGTGGAGCTGGAGCGCGCGGGGCATCACGTCATCCTCGCCTGCCGGCGGGGCACCCAGGAGCGGGTGATAGACCGCGCGCGGGCGGCGGGGGCCCGGCATATCGAGACACTGGCCTTCGAGGGCGGCGTGAAGCCCGCCGCGGACGCCGCCGACCTCCAGAAGCTGCGCGAGTGGCTCCCCGAGGTGGACGTGGTCCACGCGCACCGCGGCAAGGACCACTGGCTGGCCGCCGTCGCCAACCGCCTCTCGAAGACCCCGCGGCCGCTGGTGCGCACGCGCCACATCGTTCAGCCCGTCCGCCCGCATGCGTTGAACCGGTGGCTCTATCGCAAGGCCACCAGCCTCACCGTCACCGTGAGCGAGGGGATCCGGCGCCAGCTCCTGGCCGGGGAGCTGGCTCCCCCCGAGCGCGTGATCGCGCTCCCCGGCGGGGTGGACGCGGAGGCCTTCCGTCCCGGCCGCGCCGCCGAGCCCTTTCGCCGCGCCCATGGCCTGACCAGAGGCGGGCCACTGGTCGGGCTCCTCGGCGGCTTCCGGGTCATGAAGGGCCACGTCACCGCCATCGAGGCGGTGGAAATGCTGGCGCGCGCGGGGCGCTCGTTTCCGGTGGCGCTGGTCGGGGGCGGGGCGCTCGAGCTGATCATCCGGACCGCGCGCGCCCGCGCGGGACTCATGGAGCGCGTGGTCATGGTGGACGGCGACACGGATCCCGCGGAGGCGGTGGCG
Source organism: Candidatus Nitrosocosmicus sp. (assembly GCA_035654455.1). Lineage (GTDB taxonomy): Bacteria > Methylomirabilota > Methylomirabilia > Rokubacteriales > CSP1-6 > DASRWT01. Next base: position 3,868 of record DASRWT010000091.1, read on the forward strand.
GCCTTCGATGTGGCGCTCTATGTGCCGCTCGAGTCGGATGGGATGTCGCGCGTGCTCCTCGAGTATCTCGCGGCGGGCCGCGCGGTGATCGCGAGCCGCGTGGGCGTGGTGCCCGAGGTGCTCACCGACGGCGAGCACGCGCTCCTCGTCCCGGCGGGGGAGCCGCGGCCCCTCGCCGAGGCCATCGGCCGGCTCCTCGACGACGCGGCCCTTCGCGCGCGCCTGGGAGCGGCGGCTCGCGCGCTGGTGGAGGGGCGGCTGTCCGGCGCCCGCGTGGCGGAGGCGCTCGCGGCGCGCTACGCCACCCTCGGCCCGCCCCCGGCCGTGCGGGCGCCGTGAAGATCTCCGTCCTCTGCTTCGACCTCTCCGACAATGCCGCGGGGCGGGCGCATCTCCTCGCCCGGCTCCTGGCGCCCATCGCGGAGGTCGAGGTGATAGGTCCGCGCGAGGGTCCCGGCATCTGGGCCCCGGTGGCCGCGGACGGCGTGCGTTACGTGGCGTGGCCCGGCGGCCGGCTGCCGCGGTTCGTGCGCACTCTTCCCGCGCTGCTGCGCGCCGCCGACGGCGATCTGCTCTACGCCTCCAAGCCGCGCCTCGGCTCCGCGGGCATCGGCCATCTCAAGCGGCTGCTGGGCCGGCGCCCCTTGTTGCTCGATATCGACGACTGGGAAGTCGGCTTCTTCCTGCGCGGGGGCGCCTGGGGCACCCTCGGCCGCGCATTCAACCTGAGCAATCCCAGGGGGCTGCCCTGGACCTGGCTGATGGAGCGCGCGGCGCGCGCGGCCGACGGGATCACGGTGGCCTCACGATTTCTCCAGGAGCGCTTCGGCGGCGTTCTCATCCCGCACGTGCGCGACACCGATGCCTGGCGCCCGGGCATGACCGACCCCGGCGAGATCCGGAAGCGGCTCGGCGTGGACGACAGGCGGGTCGTGATGTTCCTCGGCACCGCGCGGGAGCACAAGGGCGTGGACGATCTCGCCGCGGCCGTGGAAGACCTCCGCCGCCCAGACCTCGCGCTCGTCCTCGTCGGAACCGATCCCAGGAGCCACGGCGGACGCCGGCTCCTCGCCCGCCATCCCGGCCTCCGCCTCGTCCCGCCCATCCCGTTCGCCGAGGTGCCGCGCTACATGGAGGCGGCGGACGTGATCGCGGTCCCGCAGCGCGACAGCCCGGACACGCGGGGGCAGGTGCCGGCCAAGCTCTTCGACGCGATGGCCCTGGCGCGTCCCATCGTCTCCACCCGCGTCTCGATGATCCCCGAGATCCTCGAGGGTTGCGGCATGGTGGTGCCGCCCGGCGACCCGGCCGCGCTGGGCGCCGCCATCGCGCGTCTGGCCGACGACCGGACGCTGGCGGGAGAGCTGGGGGCGCGAGCCCGCGTCCGCTGCGTCGAGCGCTACAGCTTCACCGCCGCCCGACGCGATCTCTTCCCCCTGGTGATGGGGCTGGCGCGGCGCCCGGCGCATCGGTGAAGCTCGCGCTCATCTGCCGGCCATTCGTCTTTCATGGTGGCGTCGAGACCGCCACCGCGGGACTGGTGGGCGAGCTGGAGCGGCGTGGTCATGCGGTGGACCTCCTGACCACCGCCAGACAGGAGCCCGTGCCCGGGGTGACGGTGTGTCCTCTGCCCGTGCTTCCCGGCCCGCGCATGGCGCGCCTGCTCTCCTTCGGCCTCGCCGCGCGCTGGGCCACGCGCGGACACGCCTACGACATCGTGCAGAGCCATGAGCGGACGCTCCGCGCCGACATCTACCGCGCCGGGGAGGGAACCCATCGCGGCTATCTCGAGGCGATGGCGCGGAGTAATCGACTGACGTCTTATCATCGGCTTATTATCTATCTGGAAAGACAGATATTTACGCTCAGGACCGCAAAGGCCATCGTGGCGATCTCGGCCCGTGGAAAGGCGGAGATCGAGCGCCTGTACGGCACCCCGCCCGAGCGCGTGATCCTCATCTACAACGGTGTGGACCTGGCGCGCTTCACGCCGGACAAGCGCGCGCGGCACCGGACCGCGATGCGAGCCGAGCTCGGCGTGGACGCGGCCGACTGGTGCGTGCTCTTCGTCGGCTCGGGCTTCGAGCGCAAGGGGCTGGGACCGCTGGTGGATGGGCTCGCCTCGATGAGCGACCGACGCGCGCGCCTCATCGTGGCCGGGAAGGGGAATCAGGCCCCGTACGCGGCCCAGGCGGCGCGGCTCGGGCTCGGCGATCGCGTCGCCTTCGTCGGGCCGCGGCCCGACGTCGACCGCCTCTACGCCGCGGCCGATCTCGTGGCACTTCCGGCGCGCTATGAGCCCTTCGGCAATGTGCACCTGGAAGCCCTCGCCTCGGGCGTGCCCGTGCTGTCCAGCGCGCATGCGGGCGGCGCCGAGCTCATCCGGAACGGCGTCAATGGCTGGGTGGTCGCGGAGGTCGGCGGCCCTAGCATCGCCGAGGGGCTCGAGCGCCTGCGCTCGGCCGACCCCGCGGCCCTGACGCTTCAGGCGCGCGCCTCGGCGGAGCCATATACCCATTCCGCCCAGGCCGAGCGCTTCGAGGCCCTCTACCGAAACCCCGCTTTTCATTGAACCTTCGGCGGGGGAGCATTACACTTTCCCTCGATGCCGCACCGCGCCGCCGTCTTCATCGATCGCGACGGCTGCCTCACCGAAGAGGTGGGGTACGTCAATCACATCAGTCGCCTCCGCCTATTGCCGCGTACCGCGGACGCCGTCCGGCGGCTGAACGGCGCCGGCGTGCCGGCGATCATGGTCACCAATCAGGCCGGCATTGCCCGGGGCTATTTCTCGGAAGCGGTGCTGCATGCCGTCAACGCGGAGCTGGTGCGGCAGCTCGCGGCCGCGGGCGCCCGGCTGGACGGGCTCTATGTGTGCATGCACCACCCGGACGAGGGCGAGCCGCCCTATCGCCAGCGCTGTGATTGCCGGAAGCCGCGCTCCGGCCTCCTCCGGCGCGCGGCGAGCGACCTCGGGCTCGACCTCGCGGGCTCGGTGATGGTGGGGGACAAGATCTCCGACGTCGCGGTGGGCCAGGCCGTGGGCGCGGCGGGCGTGCTCGTCCTGACCGGGTACGGGCGCGGGGAGTGGGAGCATCAGCAGGCGCAGTGGACGAGCAAGCCGGATCATGTCGCCGAGGATCTGCTCGACGCGGTCGACTGGGCGCTGGCGCGCCCGCGCGCGTGATGTTTCCGCCCCGCACCATGCTGGACCTCGTCGGCCGCCTCCGGGGCCGCCGTATCGTCATCGTGGGCGACCTCATCGCGGACGAGTATCTCTACGGCAAGCCCGCGCGCATCTCGCGCGAGGCTCCGGTCCTCATCCTGCGCTTCACGGAGCGGGA
>DASRWT010000092.1:0-2430 GCA_035654455.1 Candidatus Nitrosocosmicus sp.
CGAAGGGCTCGGTCGTCAACGCCGAGTTCCCCGCGCCCGTCGTCTACGCCAACCACGAGATCTCGCACCGCGTCGCCGACATGGTGATGGGTGCGCTCGCCGGCTTCTGGCCGACCCATGTGATGGCCTGCAGCCAGGGCACCTCGGCCATTCTCACGCTCGGCGGCGTCGACAAGCGCAAGGGACGGCGCTACGTCTCCTACGAGACCATCAAGGGCGGCTTCGGCGCCCGGCCCACCAAGGATGGCGTCAACGGCATGTCCAGCGGTATCTCCAACACCATGAACACACCCATCGAGATCCTCGAGATGTCCTTCCCCGTGCGTGTGGAGCGCTACGCGGTGATCCCGGACTCGGGCGGGGTGGGAAAGTACCGGGGCGGCTGCGGCGTGGAGCGCGTGTGGCGCATCCTCGGGGATCCCGCCCAGATCAGCGTGTGCATGGAGCGCAGCGTGGCCCCGCCCTTCGGGCTGGCGGGCGGCGGTCCCGGCGCCGGATCCCGCGTCACGCTCATATATCCCGACGGCCGCGAGCGGCGGCTCAATACCAAGGGCACGCTCACCGCGCCTGCCGACGCGCAGGTGGTGATGCACGCGCCGGGGTCGGGGGGCTACGGCGCGGCCGGCGAGCGTGATCCGGCGCAGGCGCGCGAGGATTCGGTCAATGGGTACGTCACGGGCGGAGACGCGGTGTCCGCCTGCCCTGCCTGTATCTGAACGAAGCCGATCAGGGACGCCAGACCCGAAGCCCGCGGGCACGCGCTGCCGCGCGCAGACGCTCGTCGATACTGGCCAGCGGCGCGCCGCGTTCTTCCGCGAGTACGAGATAGACGCAGTCGTAGACAGGATGGCTGATCTCGAACGCCAGCCGCACGGCACGCTCGAGCAGGTTCAGGGTCGGAATCAGCGTGATGTCAGAGGCAAGGATGCGAGTCACCGCCGGTTGCAAGTCACCCGCCGGCACATCACCGCGGCGAAACTTCTTCCAAAGGGCGTTCGCGACTTCCAGCGGCATGATGTCCGGCGCGACGAGGGGCTGGTTGCCTTCCACGAGGGCAGCGGAGGCTTCCGAGCCGGGCTCGCGAGCGAACCACTGCACGGCGACCGATGCATCCACCACGACCGGACCGAAGCCGGCCGGTCGCTCACGAACGACGCGACGCCGGCTCAGCGGGTCCGGTCCTCTCGGATGAGATCAATACCTCGTGTCTTGTTTGGACGCTGGCGCGCTCGCATCGCCGCCGCCTCCGCCGCGAATTGCTGCCGGGTGAGCCGAGTGCCTTCGGCGAGGAGGCGGCGAGCCTCTTCCTCGATCGAGATGCCCTTGAGCTTCGCCTGGAGACGTAGGCGCTCGGCGACCTGGTCCTCCAGGTTTCGAATGAGCAGGGTGGCCATGGCGATATCATAACCTGATATCGATGACATCGTCCAGCGCTAGCGCGGGAGCATCTCGGTTACGATGTCGCTCATGACGCAAGGGTTCGACACCCTGATCACCGGCGGCCATCTCCTCACCATGGCCGGCCCCGGCGTCGGCTTCGTGGAGGGGGGCGCCGTCGGGATCCGCGGCCGCCACATCGTGGCGATCGGCAGGCGGCAAGACGTGGAGGCGCAGGGCCCCGCCGCCACCACCATCGACGCGCGCGATCGCCTCGTCATGCCGGGGCTCATTGACGCCCACATGCATTCGGCGGCGGTGCTGGGGCGGGGCTGGGCGCAGGAGGTGGAGCAGTGGATGGACGCGGCCTATGGGCCGCTGCTTCGCAACGCCGATCCCGCCGACGCGCCGCTGGGCACGCTCTGGGCGCTCATGGAAGGCGTGGCCAACGGCACCACCACCTTTGCCGACTACACGCGGCCCATGGGCGAGCTGGTCCGGAGCCACGCGCGTCTTGGGAGCCGCGGCGTGGTCTGCGACAGCATCAGCGAGCGAAACTTCGCCAACCGCGAGCAGTGGATCGCCCAGGGCTGGAAGCCGGGCGATCCCACGCCGCTGGACGCGGAGGCGGGGCGCGCGTCGCTGGAGCGCTCGCTGCGGCTCTTCGACGAGTGGGACGGGCACGACGAGGGGCGCATCCGGGTGATCTTCGGGCCGCACGCCGCCGATTTCCTCTCCAGGGAGATGCTGCTGCGCGTGCAGGCGGAGGCGCGCAAGCGCGGGCGCCGGCTGCATCTGCACGTGGCTCAGGACCCGCGCGAGAACAACGCCACCCTGCAGCGCTTCGGGCTGCGCGCCATCCCGTATCTCGAGTCCATTGGCCTGCTGGCGCCGGATCTCATCGCGGTGCACCTCTCCACCGCCACCGAGGCCGAGGTGGAGACCGTCGCGCGCAGCGGCGCCGGCATGGTCTGCTGCGCCAACTCCATCGGCATCATCGACGGCGTGATGCCGCCGGCGGCCGCCTTCAAGCGATCCGGCGGGCGCGTGGCG
>DASRWT010000093.1:0-35224 GCA_035654455.1 Candidatus Nitrosocosmicus sp.
GCCGACGCCATCACCACCTTCTTCACGTTCCGCATGGAACCCATTTGAGAACCTCCTAGGACTCGCTCACTTAGCTCGCACCCACCGTCGTTTACGCCCGCCTCGCTCCGCTCGGCCAGCACTTTCTGATTGCTCGCCTCGCCTTCGGCTGCGGCTCGCCCCGCCTCGCTCCGCTCGGCCAACACTTTCTGATTGCTCGCCTCGCCTTCGGCTGCGGCTCGCCAGTCATCCTCGCGGTCTCAGCCACTGCGCGGGATCCTGGGGCTTGCCCTGGTGCCGCACCTCGAAGTACAGCCGCGGCCCCTGCAGCGACCCGGTGTCCCCCACCGTGCCGATCGCCTGCCCCTGCCTCACGTCGTCGCCTTCCGTCACCTTGATGTCGGCGGCGTGCGCGTACAGCGTGTAGTACTCGCCGCCGTGATCCACGATGATCAGATTCCCGTAGCCCCGAAACCACCCCGTATAGACCACATGGCCGGGGTAGACGGCTTTGATGTCCGTCCCCTCGGCCACCTCGATGTCGATCCCGTTCCGGAACGTCTTTGTTCCGAATCGCGGGTGCACCTGCGCGCCGTACTCCCCCACCACCTTGCCCTCGGCGGGCCAGGACATCCGTCCCCGCAACGCCGCCAGCCCCGAGCCTCCGAGGTCGCCCGGCGCGGGCCGGGTGGGCGCCGTCGAAGGGGGCCGCACCGCCGCCCGTCGCTGCTTGGCCTGCAGGTCCCGGACAAAGGCTTCGAGGCGTCGAGTGGCGTCGGACAGCTCTCCGACCATCCGCTCGTGATACGCGCGCTCGTCTCGAACCTTGGCCAGCAGCTGCCGCCGCTTCGCCGCTTCGCGATCGGCCTCGGCCCGTTCCTCTTCGGCCTGACTCCGGAGCGAGGCCAGCTCGACGCGCCCCGCCTCGACCCGGGCTTTTCGGTCGGCTAACCCCTCTGAAGTAACACGATACTCTCTAATAGTTCTCGCGTCCACAGTCGCCAGGGTCGTGAGATGGCGGAGCTTGATGGCCTGCGCCACGGGGTCGTCACCCGAAAGAATTACTGGTAAAACGCCACCTTGCGACTGGAGCTTGTACAGCACGCGGAGCCGCCGGCTCAGCGCCTCCTCCTGCCCCGAGCGCTGGAATTCCAGGCGGCCGATCTCGCCCTGCAGTCGGCCGACGTCGGCCTTCGCCTTCTTCACCCGCTCGTCGAGAACCCCCACTTGCCGTCGCTTGTCGCCGAGCCGCTTCTCCGTGTCCTCGAGCTCGGCCAGCACCGAGGCCTCGCGCTTCTTGGCCTGGGCCACCTTGGCGCGCTCCTCCTTGAGCTGTTTCTGCTTTTGCTGGAGGGTGCGCTCGCTCTCGTTGATATCGGGACCTTCGCGGCGCGCCTGGCCGGCGGCGGGACCGACGACGAGCGTGACGAGCGCGACAAACAGAAGAAAGGCGCGCGCCGCACCCGGCCGGCTCACGCCTCCGCCCGTCCCTTGGCAAGGAGGCCGCCGAGCGCCCCCAGCATGGCCCCGCCCGCCAGCAGCAGCGCCACCTGCGGCGCGGAGAGGAAGGCGGCGCGGCCGAGCCCCAGCGTGAGGTTGAGCAGCGGCTCCAGGCGCGGCGCAAGGAAGATATACGCCACCTCGAGCCCGGCCAGCGCGACCACGGCGCCCAGCAGCCCCTGCGCCAGGCCCTGGAGCAGCAGCGGAAGCCGGATCACCGTCTCGGTCGCGCCCACCAGGCGCATGATCTCCATCTCGTCGCGGCGCATGTGGAGCACCAGAGTGGTGGCGGTGGTCACGGTGAGAATGGCGGCCAGCGCGAGGACCGCACCCACCCCCAGGCCGGTGAGCTGGAAGAGCCGCTGCCACTGAGCGAGGCTCTCCACCCACTCCGCCCCGCCCTGCACCTCCTCCACCTCGGGCAGCGCGCTGAGCCGCTGCACGAGCGCGCGCGTGCCCTCCGGAGTGGCCGTCTCCTCGTCCGGCGTCAGCTCGAGGGACGCGGGGAGCGGATTCCGGGGGAGATGGTCCACCACGCTGGCCTGCTGCCCCAGCGAGCGCTTGAGCGAGGCCAGCGCCTCGGCGCGCGAGACATAGCGCACGCGCTGGACGCCCCCCAGCGCCTGCACCCGGCCGATGAGGTCCTCGACGGCGGCCGGCTTCGGCTCCTCTCTCAGATAGACGACCACTCGCACGCGCTCGCGCCACTGCGTCACCGCGCGCCCGAGGTTGAGCGAGACCAGCCAGAAGCAGCCCAGCGCCCCAAGCGACAGCGTGATGAGCAGGATGGCGGACAGCCCCACCCGGCCCGCGCGCCGGAGATCCCGCAGAGCCTCGCTCACGAAGAAGGAGAGCATCACCCCTCGTCCTTCACGAGGCGACCGCCCTCGAGCGTGAGCGTGCGGCGCTTGAGGTGGGCGGCGAGACCGGCCTGATGCGTGGCCAGCAAGACCGTCGTCCCGCGCTGCCAGATGTCGCGGATCACCTGCAGGATCTCCTCCGCCATGCCCTCGTCCATGTTGCCGGTGGGCTCGTCGGCGAGGAGGAGCCCGGGCGATTTCGCGATGGCGCGGGCCAGCGAGGCGCGCTGGGCCTCGCCCTGGGAGAGCTGCTTGGGATAGGCCTGGGCCCGCGACGAGAGCCCCACCGCCTTCAGCGCGGTGAAGGCGCGCGGCGTGATGTCCTTTCGGGGAGTGCCGATCACGCGCAGCACGAAGGCGATGTTCTCGAACACGGTGCGGCCGGCGAGGAGCTTGGCGTCCTGGAACACGATGCCGATGGAGCGCCGCAGCCGCGGGACCTGACCGCGGCGGAGCGCCGGCACGTCGATGCCCGCGATCTCGATCTCGCCCTCGGTGGGCAATTCCTCGCGGTAGATGAGACGGAGGAGCGTGGTCTTGCCCGCGCCGCTGGGGCCGTTGAGCACCGCGAACTCGCCGCGCGCCACGGTGAACGAGACATCGCTGAGGGCCACGCGCCGGCTGGGGCCTTGACCAAAGACCTTTCCCACATGCTGGAGCTGGATCATGGGCTGCGACCCATTCTACCTAACCTATTAGACTTTCGGAAGTTTCTCCCCCAGAAGCCGGTTGACCAGCGCGGGGTTCGCCTTGCCCTGCGTGGACTTCATCACCTGCCCGACGAGAAAGCCCAGGGCCGCCTTCTTCCCGCCGCGCCAGTCCTCGATCACCTGGGGATGGGCGGCCAGCACCTGGTCCACCACCGCGCCCAGCTCCCCGGCGTCCGCGACCTGGGCCAATCCCTCGCGAGTGACGATGCTGCGGGCGTCCTCGCCGGTCCGATACATCTTCTCGAACACGTCCTTGGCCATCTTCCCGCTGATGGTCCCGTCGTCGACGAGCGCCAGCAGACCGGCCAGGCCGGCGGGCGGGATGGGGCAGGCCGCGATGGCCTTGTCGTCGTCGCCCGGCAGCTCGCGCAGCAGCTCGTTGAGGATCCAGTTGGCCACCGCCTTGGGCTTGGGGTGCGCGCGGACGGCGGCCTCGAAGTAGTCGGCGAGCCCGCGGCCCTGGCAGAGCAGGTCGGCCTCGTACGGGGTGAGGCCGTGGGCCTCGACGAAGCGCCGGCGCCTGGCCGCCGGCAGCTCGGGCAGGCCGGCGCGGATCTCGTCCACCGACGCCGCGGGGAGGTCCAACGGCGGCAGGTCCGGCTCCGGGAAATAGCGATAGTCGTGCGCGAACTCCTTCGAGCGCATGGAGACCGTGCGCAGGCGCTCCGGATCCCAGAGCCGCGTCTCCTGCACGATGCGCTCGCCCGCGTCCAGCGCCTGCCCCTGCCGCCGCACCTCGTACTCGAGCGCGTGCTGGACATGGCGGAAGGAGTTCAGGTTCTTGATCTCGACCTTGGTGCCTAAAATCGCGACGGCGCGTTTACGTAAAGATACGTTGGCGTCGCAGCGGAGCGAGCCCTCCTCCATGTTCCCGTCGCAGACGCCGAGGAACACCACGATGGCGCGCAGGGTCCGGAGATAGGCGACGGCTTCCTCGGGCGAGCGCAGGTCCGGCCGCGAGACGATCTCCATCAGCGGCACGCCGGCGCGGTTGTAGTCCACCTGGCTCGAGCGCGCGGTGGCGAGCTCCCCCTCGTGGAGAAGCTTGCCCACGTCCTCTTCCAGGTGCAGCCGCTCCACGCCGATGGTCCGGCGCTCGCCGCCCAGCTCGATCTCCACCGAGCCGTGCTCGGCCAGCGGCTCCTCGTACTGGCTGATCTGGTAGTTCTTCGGCATGTCCGGGTAGTAGTAGTGCTTCCGCGCGAAGCGGTTCTGGAGGTTCACCCGGCAGCCGATGGCCAGCGCGGCCCGGATGCCGAACTCCACCGTGCGGCGGTTGATCACCGGCAGGCTGCCGGGCATGCCCTGGCACACCGGACAGGTCTGGGTATTGGGGGCGGCGCCGAAGGTGGTCGCGCAGCCGCAGAACATCTTGGTCCGCGTCAGGAGATGCGCGTGCACCTCGAGGCCGATGACGGTCTCGTAGTCGGCGGCGCTCATCGGGGGGCGGCCTCGAGCGCCGGCTTCCGCGTGTGCCAGTCCGTGGCCTGCTCGTAGGCGTGGGCCACGCGCAGCACGGTGGCCTCGTCGTAGGCGCGCCCGACCACCTGCACGCCGATGGGCAGCCCCTCCCGGGTGAAGCCCGCCGGCACCGAGATGCCGGGCAGGCCGGCCAGGCTCACCGGGACGGTGAACACGTCGTTGAGGTACATCTGCAGCGGGTCCGCCTTCTCGCCGACCTTGAACGCGACGCCCGGCGTGGTGGGCGCCACGATCGCGTCCACGTCCTGGAACGCGCGCTGAAAGTCGCGCGCCACCAGCGTGCGCACGCGCTGCGCCTGGCCGTAGTAGGCGTCGTGATACCCGGCGGACAGCGCGTAGGTGCCGAGCATGATGCGGCGCTGGACCTCCCTGCCGAAGCCCGCCGCGCGCGTCTTGCTGGACATCTCGACGAGGTCGCGGCCGCCGGACGCGCGCAGCCCGTACTTGACGCCGTCGTAGCGGGCGAGATTGGACGAGGCCTCGGCGGGGCCGATGAGGTAGTAGGCGGCGAGCCCGTACTCCGTGTGCGGGAGCGACACCTCCTCGGTCCGCGCCCCCAGCCCGCGCAGCACCTCCACTGCCGCCCGCACCGCGCGCTCCACCTCCGGGTCCATGCCGTCGATGAAGTACTCGCGCGGAATGCCGATGCGGAGCCCCTTCACCCCGCCCCCCAGCCCCGCCATGTAGTCGGGCACGGGGACGGCTGCCGCGGTGGAGTCCATGGGGTCGGCGCCCGCGATCACCTGGAGCACGCGTGCGGTGTCCGCCACCGTCTTGGTGAAGGGACCGGCCTGGTCCAGCGACGAGGCGAAGGCCACCATCCCGTAGCGCGAGACGCGGCCATAGGTGGGCTTGAGCCCCACGATGCCGCAGAAGGCCGCGGGCTGGCGGATGGACCCGCCGGTGTCGGTGCCGAGGGTCGCCACGGCGAGGTCGGCCGCCACCGCGGCGGAGGAGCCGCCCGAGGAGCCGCCGGGCACGCGGTCCAGGTCCCATGGGTTGCGCGTGGTGAAGTAGGCGGAGTTCTCGGTGGAGGAGCCCATGGCGAACTCGTCCATGTTGAGCTTGCCCAGGAGCACCGCGCCCGCCGCCCGGAGGCGCTGGTAGGCGGTGCAATCGTAGGGGGGCACGAAGGTCTCGAGGATCTTCGAACCGACGGCGGTGCGGATGCCCCGCGTGCAGAACAGGTCCTTGAGCGCGATGGGCACGCCGTCCAGGGGCCCGAGGGGCTTGCCCGCCTTGAAGCGCGCGTCCGCCTCGGCGGCCTGGGCGAGAGCGAGGTCGCGCGTCACCGCCACGAAGGCGCGGACCCGCGGGTCATGCGCCTCGATGCGCGCGAGGTGGTCCCGCGCGGCGTCACTGGGCGTGGCCTCGCCGGCGCGGAAGCGCGCGCCGAGGGCGTCCAGGGTCAGCGCCGCGAGCATGTCATGCCTCCCACCGCGTCACTCCTCGACGATCCGGGGCACGCGGAAGAAGTCGCCGGCGGCGTCCGGCGCATTGGCCAGCATGTCGGCGAGCGGCAAGGACGGGCGCGGCTCGTCCTCGCGCATCACATTGGTGAGGGGCACCGCGTGCGAGGTGGGCGGGACGCCGGCGGTGTCCACCGAGCGGAGCTTGTCGATATAGGCGAGGATATTGCTCAGCTCCGCCTGCATGCGGACCAGGTCCTCCGCGGAGAGCTCGAGCCGCGCCAGCCGCGCCACGTGCTGGACGTCCTCGCGCGAGATGCGGGGCTCGCTCACGAGTCGATCTCCTCCAGATGGGCATACTGGAGCGAGAGGCGCTTGCGGCCCACGCTCGCGAAGTGGACGGTGACGAGGATGTCCTCGCCCTCTCGCTGGATGCCCACCAGGAGCCCTTCCCCCCACCGGGCATGGCGCAGGCGCGCGCCCACCTGGAACGGCAGGTCCGGGTCAACCTCGGCGGGCGCGGGCGCGGCGGCCGCCGCCGGCATGCGCGGGGCGCTGGCCCGGCCATTGAGGAGCACGACCTCCTCTTCCGGGATCTCGAGCAGGAAGCGCGACGGCTCGCCCACGCCATAGCCCTGGATGCGCCGGTGGAGCGCATGCGAGAGGAAGAGCCGCGCGCGCGCGCGAGTGAGGCCCACATAGCAGAGGCGGCGCTCCTCCTCCAGCTCCTCGCGGTCGCCCATGGAGCGCGAATGCGGGAAGACGCCTTCCTCGAGGCCGGTGAGGAACACCACCGGGAACTCGAGACCCTTGGCGGAGTGCAGCGTCATCAGGGTCACCCCCGCCGCCTCGGGATCCAGCTCGTCGGTGTCGGCCACGAGGGAGACGGAATCCAGGAAGGCTTCCAGCGTGGCGGGCGTGCCCTCCAGCTCGCGCGCCGCGATGAATTCCTCCGACGCCGCGATGAGCTCCTCCAGGTTCTCCAGCCGCGTGTCGGCCTCGGCGGTGCGCTCGGCCTTGAGCGCGTCGCGATAGCCGGAACCGGCCAGCACCTCGTCGATGAGCGCGGGCAGCGTGGCGGTGAGCCGGGACGCGGCCAGCCGGATGATGAGACTGGCGAACTCATGGAGCGCCCGCCGGGCCTTGGCGCCGACCTCGGGAGGAATCTCCGCGCAGGCCTCGAGCAGCCCTCGGCCCCGGCGGCGCGCCGCGCCGTCCAGGTGCTCGAGGGTGGAGCGCCCGATGCCGCGCGACGGCGCCGCCACCGCTCGGCGGAAGGCGACGTCGTCGAGGGGGTTCACCACCAGGCGCAGATAGGCCACCACGTCCTTGACCTCACGCCGCTCGTAGAAGCGGACCCCGCCCACGATCAGGTACGGGATGCCCGCGCGACGGAGCGCGTCTTCCAGCACGCGCGACTGGGCATTGGTGCGGTAGAAGACGGCCACGTCGCGGTAGTCCCCGCCCTGGTCGTGCAGACCGCGGATCGCGCGGGACACGAAGGCGGCTTCCTCGTTCTCGTCCCAGGCCCGGTACACCTGGGCCCGCTCCCCCTCGGGGTTCTCCGTCCACAGGCGCTTGTCCTTCCGCTCGGTGTTGTGCTCGATCACCGCCGACGCCATGCGGAGGATCTGCTTGGTGGAGCGGTAGTTCTGCTCGAGCGGCACCACCCGGCAATCCGGGAAGTCCTTCTCGAAGTCGAGGATATTGCGGAGGTCGGCGCCGCGCCAGCGGTACACCGACTGGTCGGGGTCGCCCACCACGCAGAGGTTCCGGTGCTCCTGGGTGAGCATGCGCACGATGCGGTACTGGGCGCGGTTGGTGTCCTGGTACTCGTCCACCAGGACGTACTTCCACACCCCGCGATACCAGTCCAGGGTGGCGGGCGAGGTCTCGAAGAGGCGCACCACGAGGAGGAGGAGGTCGTCGAAGTCCACCGCTCCCGCCGCCCGGAGCCGCGTCTCGTATATGCGATACAGCGAGGCGACGCGCTCCTCGCGCGGGGTGCGGGCCAGCCGCTCCGCTTCCTCGACGGTGACCATCTGATTCTTGGCGTGGCTCAGCCGGTGCACCGCGGAGGCCGGCGTCAGCTCGCGCTCGTCGATCTGGAGCTCGCGCATCGCCTCCTTCACCAGGGTGAGGCGGTCGTCCTCGTCGTAGATGACGAAGCCGGCGGGCAGGCCGATGCGGGGCGCGTGCTCGCGCAGGATGCGCACGCAGGTGGAGTGGAAGGTGGCGATGAGGGGCGGCCGCAGGCCCAGCGGGAGGACGAGATCCGCCACCCGTCGCCGCATCTCCTCCGCCGCCCTGTTGGTGAAGGTGACGGCGATCACCTGCCGGGGGCTCACGCCCTCGACGGCGAGCAGATAGGCGATGCGGTGGGCGATGACGCGCGTCTTGCCGCTCCCCGCTCCCGCGAGCACGAGCACCGGCCCCGAGGTGGCGGTGACGGCCTCGCGCTGAGCGTCATTGAGCGGGCCGAGTATGGCGTCGCGAATGGCGGCGGGCGCCGGCATGGGGACTTACGATATCACAGCGACGGCAGCGCGCCCGGCGGCGGGGGCGCCCGCCGCCCTAGCAGCGCTGGCCGGCGTTGATGTTGGCGGGCGGCGTGCTGTTGGCGGTCGTGCAGCGGAGAATGACGCCGGTGGTGGTCGGGAACATGCTGAGCGCGACGGCGACATTGTTCGGCGTGCGCCCGAAGATCTGGATGGTGCCGGTGAACCGCGGCGGGGTGGTCGAGGAGACGGTGAGCCGGCCCGTCGTCACCACGGTCCATCGCCCGTCCCCCGTGAGCCCGGCATTGTTGACCCCGATACGGCGGGTGATCTCGGTCACCGTGCAGCTCCGGCCGGGGCCCTTGGCCTGGGTGCAGCCCTGCAGCGCCGTCATCACCGAGCCCGCCATGGCCTTGCCCTCGGCGAGCTTGGCTTCCTTCGTATAGCCGAGATAGAGGGGGACGGACACCCCGGCGAGGATCCCGACGATCAGGATGACGACCACCAGCTCGACGAGCGTGTAGCCGCGCTGCGGGCGCATGCGGGCCGAGTCTATGCGACGGCTCCGCCATCACAAAGCTTTCTGGGGCTCTCTCCACAGCGCGGCGAGCTCCGCCGCCACCTCGTCCGGGCGCTCGAGCGGCCACCAGTGAGAGCACTTCGCGAGCGGGACGAAGCGGGCGCCGGTGCGCTCGGCCAGCCGCCGTCCGAAATCCAGCCCGGCGTAGGGATCCGCCTCGCCCCAGAGCACCAGGCCCCGGCGCGGGATGCGCGCCAGCTCGAGCAGCCACTCCCGCCCCACATGCACCGCCGAGCGATAGAGGCGGAGAATGCATTGCTTCATGGTCTCGTCGAGGTGCGAGGCGGCCTCGCGCGCGTCGTCGAGCGGCACGCCGGCGGCGGCCAGCGCCTTGGCCATCGACTCGGGGGTCAGCCGCTGCATCACCGCCTCGCCGACCTCGGGCGTTTGCCAGGCCTGCGCCGCCTGATGCCACACGTACTCGGGATCGAGCGGCGCGCCGCCCGCCGCCCACGAGCGGACGCGGTCCGGACGCAGCGAGGCGGCGCGGAGGGAGAGGATGGCGCCCCAGTCGTGCCCCACCAGGTCCACCGGCTCTGGATGGGCCGCGATCTGCTCGACGAGCCAGGCCGCGTACGCGTCCTTGGTCGCCGCGAAGCCGGGGGGCACCGGACAGCCGAAGCCCGGCAGCCGCACCGTCACCACATCGCGTCGCTCGAGGCGGGCGATCACCTTGTGCCACACCCGCTCGGTATCCGGCACGCCGTGGACGAAGATCACCGGCATGGCGCCGCTCCCGCCTGCCATTCGTCCCGCGTGATGCGATAGAGCAGCACCGGCTTCCCCATGAGCTCGATGCGGTCGGCCAGCCGCTCTCCCAGTCGCGCCGCCACTCGGATGGACGCGGCATTGTCCGGGTAGATGAGGCTGATCACCTGCTGATCTTCGCGTCGCGTGAAGGCCCAGCTCATGGCGGCGCGCGCCGCCTCGGTGGCATAGCCTCGCCCCCAGTACGCCCGGGCCAGCAGCCAGCCGAGCTCGAAGCCGGGCCAGCCATGGGGATTCCAGAACCCGACGCGCCCCACCAGGGCGCCCGTCGCCCGCTCGGTGGCGGCCCAGAGCCCATAGCCGCGCAGGGACCAGTGGCCGATGACGGTGGCCAGGCTGCGCCAGGCCATGGGCGGCGGGAGCGGCTGCCCGTCACCGATGAAGCGCATCACCTCGGGATCTCCGCACATCGCCGAGTAGGCCTCGAAGTCGGCCGCGCCGAACATGCGGAGGACGAGGCGCTCCGTCTCGAGCGTCACCGTCTCCGCCATCAGGTGCGGAGAGTCTTGCGGAGGAAATAGCGCTGCTGGCCGGGCGGGTAGTCCTCCAGCGTCGCGAAGAGCCGATAGCCGTGGCGCTCGTAGAACGGCCTCGCCTGATAGCTGAAGGTGTCGAGGTGCGACTGCGAGCATCCGCGCTCGAGCGCGGCCGTCTCGATGGCGGCGAGGAGTCGCGAGCCCAGGCCCTGGTGGCGGCGATCCGCGGCCACCCAGAAGAGCGCGATGTGCAGCCAGCTCCAGTTGACCTGGCCGTGGACCCCGGCCACGAGGGCGCCCGCCGGATCCCGAGCGAAGACGCTCAAGGGCTGGAAGCCCGGGGTGCCGGTGATGGGGAGCGCGTGCTCCGTGAGCCCTCGCCCCAGCGCGTCGATGTCGCGCGCCGCGGGCGCGGTCTCCACCGAGAACGCGAGGTCGGACACTACCCCCGGCCCACCGGATCGTCGATGGCGACGCGCCAGCTTCCGTCGGGCTGACGGCGCACCACCTCGATGGCCTTGCCCGAGCGCTCGATCGGGCTGCCGTCGGGGCGAGTGGCCGAGAGGGTCCAGTCGCTGTACACGACCGCGAGATCCTTGCCGTTCGGGACCACCTTCACCACTTCGAGCTTGATGCGCGGGTGGGTGGCCAGCATCGGCTCGAACTGCGCGCGGACGGCGGCATGTCCGGTGCCCACCCCGCCGTCGCTCCGGACCAGGCTGCAATTTTCCTCGTAGAGCATGACCAGGTGGTTGAGATCACCGGCATTGAGGTAGTACTCGAAGAGTCGGTCACAGTCTTCGGGCTTGAGTGCTGGCATGGCTTGGTCTCCCGGAGGTCTTCTAGCCGGGGCCGCGGCCGTCATCCAGCCGCGGGACCTCGGCGACACAGGGCTAGAGAATACCACCTTTGCGTCGTCATCCGGCGCGCTTCGTCGCGTCCCCGACGATCCGCATCGCGAACTCGAGGCGTGCCGCGCGCCCGCCTCGCGCGGCGGCGTCGCCATTCGCCGGGCGCGATCAGAGCGCGGCCGCGCCGAGCGGCCGGAGGGGCGGCTCGCCCAGCGCGGTCCGCGCGTCGTTCATGGCGGCCCGGAATATCCCCTGCGCCATCAGGGCCTCGGCCTCCGCGAGCCGTCGCGCGTACACGTCGCGCTTGAGGCGCTGCGCCGGAACATCCTCGGGCGCGGCGCGCGTGGCCCACTCCGCGAGGTGCGCGGCGAGGGCGGCGTCGCCCGCCTCGAGCAGCCGCCGGCCGCGCGCCACCACCGCCTCGACCCCGCCCGCCAGCGCGGCGATCTCGCGCGCCTGCGCCTCCCAGGTCGCGGGCAGGAGATTCGCTGCATCGCCGTCCCACCATCCGCCCCAGAGGCGCAGGAGGTTGCGCACGATGAACTTGGGATGGTCGTAGCGGGCGCGGAGATAGGGGCGGGCCGCCAGGACCGGATCCGGCTCCACCCCGTGAAAGATGGCCTCCGGCGTCTCGCCCGCATTCATCCGCGCCAGCACCTGCTCCACGATGACCCGCAGGTAGCGGGCGGTGTCCGTGAGCACCGCGCGCACCGCCTCCCGGCCCCGGACGACATAGCCGTGTCCGGGAAAGAGCCACTCCGCGTCCAGCGCCGCCATGCGCTCGAGCGCGTCCGCCCACTCCGCCGGATAGCGCTGCACCTTCTGGGGATTGCCGCAGTTGGGCGCCACCCAGATGATGAGGTCGCCGGTGAAGAGATAGCCGCGCGCGGGCACCCAGACGAAGCAGTGATCGTCGGTCTCGCCCCGGGCGGCGTGATACTGCACCTCCAGGTCGCCGAGGTGCTGCACCAGCGACTCGCGAAAGGTGAGCGTGGGCCACACGAACTGCTGCGGAAAGGTGATGGCGGGATTGCCGAACTGCCGCCGGTTGATGTGGTTGTTCAGCCCATGGGTGAGGCGATAGCGGTGAAAGCGCTGGACGCACGCTTCCTGGGCCACCACATGGGGCCGCTCGCCGGCCTCCAGGAAGGGGCCCAGCCCGAAGGCGTGGTCCACGTGGCCGTGGGTATAGACGGCGGTGTGCAGGGGCGCCGGGCTCCACGCGCGCACGGCAGTGTGGACGGCGCGGGCGTTGCGGAGGAGCCCGGGATCCACCAGGAGCAGCCCGTCGGGGGTGCGCAGCGCATAGGTATTGACGAACAGGTGGTGCATCAACACGTCCGGCGCCACCTCGTGCGGCGGGACGGTGGCCGGCGGCGGCACCTCGGCGCGCTCCGGCGCGGTGGTGACCATGGGCGAAGCGGGGGGCGAGGCGGCGGTCACGGTCAGGCCGGCGGCGGCGAGGCCGCATAGGGCTCGGGCGCGAGCCGGAGTCCGTTCGCGAGGAAGGACACCGTGTGGTAGAAGCCCACCAGCGCGATCAGCTCCAGGATCTGCTCCAGGCTGAAGGCGTCCGTCAGGCTCTCCCACAGCGGATCGGAGATGGCGGCGGAGTCGTGCAGCTCGTCCACGAGACGCACGAGCAGACGCTCCTCGTCGGTCCAGGCGCGATCGTCGCTTCCGCCCTGAACGGTCGCCCGCACCTGCTCGGGGGTGAAGCCCACGCGCTCGGCAAAGAAGGCCACGTGCACGCCCCATTCGTACGCGCAGCCGCAGCGGGCGCAGGTGCGGTCGATGACGATCTCGCGGTGGCGCAACGACACCGGTCCGCGGTCGAGCAGAGCGCCGGCCCGGAAGCGCTCGTAGATGCGCGGCACGCGAGCCAGGGTGGTGAAGAGCGAGAGCGGCGGCACGCCCGGCGGCATGATCTTGTCGAAGATCGCCTGGAGCTCGGGGGGAAAAGGCGGCCGGACGGGCTCGACGCGAGAGCTCGACATGTCGGGTGGCCTCAGAGGCGCGGCCCGACGGCGGCCACCGCCTCCGCCGAGGTGACCACGGGAAGAATCTCCATCTCCGCGAGATCGCTCCAGCGCGCCGCCCATTGCTCGAGGAGCGCGCGGTCGTCACACTCCATGAGCTGATAGCAGCGGCCGAGGTCTTCCGTGACCCAGCTCGAGACATAGCGGAGCCCGTCGGGCGCCATCCGCCCCTTGTCGCGGAAGCGCCGGTACACCGGCACCGGGTCGCCGCCGCGGAAATGCTCGATGATCATGTAGAGCATCAGGGTCTCCCCATCACATCACGCCATCGCCAGGAACGCCTTCTTGGCGATGGCCACCGCATCGTCGAGCAGGCCCACCACCTTGACGACGTTCTGCGCCGTCTTGACGTCCTTCTTGATGCCGCCCACCGCGGCCTCGAGCTTGGCGGTGGCGGCGGAGAGGCCCTTGAGCACCGGCTCCGACCGTCCCACCCACTCCTCCATGATCTTGCCCAGCATGATATCGATCTCGGTGGAGAGGCGCGCGGTGCTCTCCCAGATCTTCTCCGCCTCCTCCGTCCTGTCCTTGAAGCGGAGGCTCAGCTCGGCGAGCTGGCCCTGCCGCCGGGCCGCCATCAGCCCCTCCAGCACCTTTTCCTTCTCTGTCGGCTCGAAGGCCATGGTCGATTCCTCCCGGGGCTATTTCGTCCGGCGATCGTCGGCGCTCAGCTGCTCGTATTGCCGGTACATCTCCCGCCCGTTCTCGTAGAGCTCCCGGATCATCGGCAGCCCGAAGGCCCGGTCGCCCAGGCCGGCCGCGAGCTCGCGGTGGGCGCCGGGCAGCGTCTGATAGGAGTGGGCGAGCGTGCGCAGCCCCGCCATCTCCTTGATGAAGCGATCGTCCAGCTCCGCGAGCTCCCGGATGGCCTTCTTCTGGGCCAGCTTCTGGCTCGCGAGCTCGTACTCGTTGCGATAGGCCAGGGCGGTGATGCGGACCGCCGCCGCGCCCTGCTGCGCCACGTCGTCGATGGCGGGCTGGTTCTCCTGGAGCGCCTTGAGCAAGGTGGTCCGCTGCTTGTTCTGCACATAGGCCTTGAACGAGGCGCCGGCCGCGGTGGAGAAGATGGCCAGCTCCCGGTTCGGCGGGGCCGTCACGCCCATGGACGCGAGCGCGGTCCGGAGATTGCCGTTGAGATCGGTGGCGAGCTGGTCATAGGTCTGCGGGGCCACCAGCGCGGGCGAGCCCATCTGCTCGAGAGCCGCCGCATAGCCCACCAGCACCGAGTTGAGGCGCCTCACGCCGTCCCGGAAGCGCGCCGTCTTCAGGAAGAGCGGCGCCTGCTCGTTCGACCACCCGAAGGGGTCGCCCGCCAACGGCGCGAGGAGCAGGCTCTCGATCTTCGCCGCGTCGCCGGCCGAGGCCTCCGCGATGTAGCGATCGCGAATGCGCTCCTGCACCACGCCGAGCGAGGCGTCGGCCCCGTCCCGGAGCTGGACGGTGGACGCCGAGAAGGCGCTGAACGCGGACGACGCCTCCGGGGAGACCGACGCGCACCCCGCCGCCGCGAGCACGGCGAGCGCGAGCACGCCGAGGACGCGCCACCGGACCAGCGATCGCGCTGCTTTCATGAGCTTGCCTCCTGTGGAACGCTCCCTGGAGACTACACGCGAAAGACGGGAAGCGACATGCCCCGGTAGATGGCCATCAGCCGCAGCACCACCACCACGGTCATCCCCGCGCCGGACGCCCACGGGCGCCGGAGCCCGATCGCCTGCAGGATCAGGTAGAGGGTGATGCCCGCGATGGCGGCGGTGGCGTAGATATCGCGGCGCAGGATGAGCGGGACTTCGGCGCAGACGATATCGCGCAGGACGCCGCCCGCGACTCCGGTCATGGTGCCCATGAGCACCACGATGATCGGGGACAGTCCCGCCGCCTCGGCGATCTGGGCGCCGGCCAGCGCGAAGAGCGCGAGGCCGAGCGCGTCGGCCAGAAGGAGCGCGCGGCCGGGGGACGCGTGCCATCGCACATAGACCACGGTGAGGAGCGCGGCGCCGGCGATGACGATCAGGTAGGTCGGGTCGGTGATCCAGAAGATCGGGTGGCGGTTCAGGAGCAGGTCCCGCAGCGTGCCGCCGCCGACCCCGGTGATGGCGGCGATCACGACCACGCCCAGGAGATCCAGCCTCGAGCGCCCCGCCGCGAGGGCGCCGCTCACCGCGAAGACGGCGACGCCCAGCAGGTCGAGGAGATAGACCGTCACCCCAGGAGCTCCTTGATGACCGCGGACAGCTCGAGCAATGCCGTCCGCCCGTCCCCGCGGAACGAGCTGCCGTGCATGACGGCCAGGGTGGCCGGCCGGAGCGCGGCGAGACGGCCCAGCGTGCTCTCGGTATAGGGCGTGAACGGCATGTCCTTCGGCATCGGCCCCGCGATGCCCTGGAGGATCGCCTCGCGCGCGCGGCCCACGATGTCGGACTCCGTGAGCGGCTCCGGATCACCCCCGTGGAAGAAGAGGTCGGAGCAAAGCAGCGTCCGGTCGGTCTCCTCAAAGAAGAGTCCCGCGTCCCAGCCATGCGGGACATGCGGGGTGGAGAGGAATCGCAGGCGACGCCGCCCGAGGGCGAGCACCTCGTCGTCCATGAGAGGCCGCGCGGGCCGATCGGCGAAGTCGTTGACCATCACCATGGTGCCGACCAGGCTGCACACCGCCTGCGACCGCGGCGCGATCCGCAGCCAGTCGTTGAGCGCCCCGCATTCGTCGGACTCGAAGTGGCTGAAGCCGATCCAGCGGAGGCTCGCGGGATCGAGCACCGAGGCCACGCCCTCCAGCGTGGCGGAGAACATCTTGCGAAAGCCCGTGTGCATGAGGAAGGGCTCGCTGTCCCGGACGAGGAACTGATTGAACTGGATGCCGTAGTCGGGATTCAGCGTCGAGATACGGAAGACGTCGGGCGCGATCTCGGTCACCGTGGTCGCCATGATGCGGGGATCATAGCGCGCTCGGGGACGGGCGGGTAGAGGCGCGGCGGAGACTACTCGACGGTGACGGACTTGGCCAGGTTGCGCGGCTGATCCACGTCGCGGCCGAGCCGCACGGCGACGTGGTAGGCCAGGAGCTGGAGCGGGATCGCCATCAGGATGGGCGAGAGGAGCTCGGAGGCGGCGGGCACCGCGATCACCCAGTCCGCCTTGGCCTTGATCTCGCGGTCGCCCTCGTGCGCCAGCGCGATGACGCGGCCGTCGCGCGCGCGCACCTCCTCGACATTGCCCATCATACGGTCGTAGGTGCTGTCCTTGGGGACCAGCGCCACCACCGGCATGTTCTCGTCGATGAGGGCGATGGGGCCGTGCTTCATCTCGCCGGCGGGATAGCCCTCCGCGTGCAGATAGGACAGCTCCTTGAGCTTGAGCGCCCCCTCCAGCGCGATGGGGAAGTGAATCCCCCGCGCGAAGAAGAGGAAATCCTTGAAGCGCGTGAGCTCGCGGGCGAGGAGGGCCACCGGCGCGTCCAGCTCCAGCGTCTTCTCGATGAGTCGCGGCAGCTCGAGGAGGCCCTGCACGTGCTGCCGGCCCGCCTCCGCGGTGAGGGCGCCGCGCTGGCGCCCCAGCCAGAGCGCGAGCAGGTAGCCCGCCATGATGGTGGCGGTGAAGGTCTTGGACGACGCCACGCCGATCTCGGGGCCGGCGGGCGTGTAGACGATGCCGGTGGCCTCGCGCGCCAGCGCCGAGCCCACCACATTGGTGATGCCGACGATGGGCGCGCCCTTGAGCCGGGCGGCCTTCACCGCGCCCAGGGTGTCGGCGGTCTCGCCGGACTGGGACAGCGCCACCACCAGGGTCTCGGGGCCCACCGGCGCGTCGCGGTAGCGCCACTCGGAGGCCACGTCCACCTCGGCGGGCAGTCCGGTGAGACGCTCGATGAGGAAGCGCGCCACGATGGCCGCGTGATAGGACGTGCCGCAGGCGAGCAGGACGACTCGGGTTACCCCGGAGGTTGTTTCGGGGTCGAGGTTGATGTCGGGCAGCACCACGCTGCCGCTCTCCGGCGACACGCGCCCGCGCAGCGTGTCGGTGGCCGCGCGCGGCTGCTCGTAGATCTCCTTCAGCATGAAATGCCGATACCCGCCCTTCTCGGCGAGGATGGGGTCCCACAGGATGCGCGTGGGCAGCCGCTCGGCGGGCGCGCCGTCAAGCTTGGCGACCTCCACGCCGTGGCGGGTGACCACCGCGATGTCCTCGTCCTCGAGAATGACCATGTCCCGCGTGTGGGCCAGGAGCGCGGGAATGTCGGACGCGAGGAAGGTCTCGCCGGCGCCCAGCCCCACCACCACGCTGCCGGCGCCGTGCTTGGCCGCCACCAGCCGGTCCGGCGCGCTCTTCGCCAGCACCACGATGGCGTAGGAGCCGCGCAGCTCGCGCAGCGCGCGGCGTGTGGCCTCGTCCAGCCGCGGCGTGTCCCGGAGGTGCCGCTCGATGAGGTGGGCGATCACCTCGGTGTCCGTCTCCGACTTGAAGACGTGGCCCTCGCCGATCAGGCGCTCCTTGATGGGGAGGTAGTTCTCGATGATCCCGTTGTGGACCACCACCAGATTGCCGGAGTGGTCGGTGTGGGGGTGAGCGTTCTCGTCGGTGGGACGGCCGTGAGTGGCCCACCGCGTATGCCCGACGCCGATGGAGCCCACCAGCGGCTTCTCGCGCATGAGCGCCTCGAGCCCCTTGATGCGGCCGGCGGCGCGCCGGACCTGCAGCCCCTCGGGTCCCAGCACCGCGATGCCCGCCGAGTCATAGCCGCGGTACTCGAGCTTCTTGAGGCCGTCCAGGATCAGCTCGGCCGCGCTCTTGTCGCCGACATAGCCGACGATGCCGCACATGGCGCTACTCCTTCGGCTTTCGCGCCGCTTTCCGGCGCGCCGCCCAGCCCTCGCGCGTCTCCTGGCGCCCGCGCGCCACCGCGAGCGCGCCCGGGGGCACGGTCTTGGTGATCACCGAGCCCGCGGCCACATAGGCGCCCTCGCCGATGGTCACCGGCGCCACCAGGCTCGAGTTCGTGCCGACAAAGGCGCCCGCGCCGATCACCGTCTCGTGCTTGTGGACGCCGTCGTAGTTGCACGTGATGGTGCCGGCGCCGATATTGGCCTCCGCCCCCACCTGGGCGTCGCCCACATAGGAGAGATGGGGCACCTTGGCGCCGCGGCCGATCCTGGACTTCTTCAGCTCCACGAAGTTGCCGATCTTCGCCTGGGGCCCCACGTGCGAGAGCGGCCGCAGATGGCAGAAGGGCCCCAGCTGGGCGCCCTCCTCCACCACCGCCTCCGTCAGCACGCAGTAGGGCTTCACGAGGATCCGGTCGCCGAGGCGGCTGGCGGCGATCTGGGAGCCGGTGCCGATCACGCACTCGGCGCCGATGGTGGTGGCGCCCTCGAGCGTCACGCCGGGATAGAGCACGGTGTCGGCGCCCACCGTCACCGTATCGTCCACGTAGGTGGAGGCGGGGTCCAGCACGGTGACGCCCTCGGTCATGAGCCGATCGAGGATGCGGCCGCGCTGGACAGCGGCCAGCTGGGCGAGCTGGCGCCGGTCGTTGATGCCGAGGCACTCGCGCGCGTCGGCGGCGATCACCGCCTCGATGAGCCGGCCGTCGCGGCGGAGAATGCCGATCACGTCGGTGAGGTAGTACTCTCCCTGCTCGTTCTGCGGCGTCACCTGATCCAGCGCCGGCCAGAAGGTGGCCGCGTCGAAGCAGTAGACCGAGGTGCCGATCTCGCGGATCTCGCGCTGGGCGGGCGTGGCGTCGCGATGCTCGACGATGGCGACCGGCCGCCCGCTCTCCCGGAGCACGCGGCCATAGCCGGTGGGATCGTCCAGGCACGCGGTGAGCAAGGTGGCGGCGGCGCCGGTGGCTTGGTGGTGCTCGACCAGGCCGCGCAGCATGGCCTCGGACATGAGGGGCTGGTCGGCGGGCAGGACCAGGATCACGCCGCCCCCGGCGGGACAGGCCCCGCGCGCCTGCAGCACGGCGTGGCCGGTGCCCCGCCGCTCCGCCTGCTCCACGTAGCTGAGGTCGGGCGCCGCCCCCACCGCCGCGCGCACCTCGTCCGCCGCGCGGCCCACCACGAGGACCACGCGGGCGCCCAGTGCCCGCGTCACCCGCACCGGGTACTCGATCAGGGGGCGGCCGCAGAGGGGGTGGAGCACCTTGGGACGGCGGGAGCGCATCCGCTTGGATTCGCCCGCCGCGAGGATGATGGCCGTGAGGGTGGGCGTCATGGCAATCCAGATTAGCACGTGGAATGCCAAGGCTCTTTGCCGCGCTTCCCTCGAACTTTCCCACACTTACGGACCCGGCATCGGCCGCCAGGTGCGTTGAAGCGACAGCCCCGCGCAATTTTGGGCGCGCGGAGGAGACGGTTCAGCGGCGGCCGGCCTCCCGGAGCGCGTCCAGCAGCCGGGCGATGCGGGGGGGCAGCGGGGACTCGAACGAGACCGGCGCCCCGCTGGCGGGATGGTTGAAGGCCAGCCCCGCGGCATGCAACGCCACCCCACCCAGCCCCTCGAGCAGTGCGGGGGAAACGGGAGGGGCCGCGGCGCGGCGGCGGCCATAGGTCTCGTCGCCCAGGAGCGGGTGGCCGAGCGAGGCCAGGTGCACGCGGATCTGATGCGTTCGCCCGGTCTCGAGCCGGCACTCGACATAGCTCGCGCCGGCAAAGCGCTCGAGCACCTGGAAGCGCGTGACCGAGCGCCGGCCCTTTCCGCCCGTCACCACCGCCATGCGCACGCGCGAGCGCGGATCGCGGCCGATGGGCGCGTCGATGACTCCCGCATCACGCCGGATCCGGCCGTAAACCAGGCAAAGGTAATGGCGGCTGACGGTCCGGCGCGCGAGCTGGGCGGTGAGCGCCTCGTACGCGGCCTGGGTCTTGGCCAGCACGATGAGGCCGGACGTGCCCTTGTCGAGGCGGTGCACGATGCCGGGGCGGCGGGGGCCGCCCACGCCCGCGACGGCCGGCGCATGCGCGAGCGCGGCGGCGGCCAGGGTGCCCGTGTCCCGCCCCGCGCCGGGATGGGTGACCATGCCCGCCGGCTTGTCCACCACGAGCACGTGGTCGTCCTCGAAGATCACGCGGAGCTCGACGGCCTCCGGCGCCAGCTCCTCGGGCGGGGGCGGCGGCACCTCGGCCTCCACGCGCTCGCCCGCCTTGAGGCGACGCGAGGCCTTGGCGGGCCCGCCGGCCACGCGCACCAGCCCCGCCTCCACCAGCGCCTGCACGCGCGTGCGCGACAGATCGGGGAGCCGCGCGTTCAGCCAGCGGTCCAGGCGGAGGCCGGCCTCCGCGGAGGCGACGGTGTCGGCGACGTGGCGCGAGGCCGGGGGTGCCACGGCCGGGGCCGGCTCAGGCCTTGGCGGGCGTCTCGACCAGCATGCGGAGGGCGAGGAGCGTGACGCCCACGCTGATGGCCGAGTCCGCCACGTTGAACGCGGGCCAGTGGTAGGCGCGCCAGTAGAAGTCCAGGAAGTCCACCACCGCCCCGAAGCGCACGCGATCCACCAGATTGCCGGCGGCGCCCCCGAAGACGAGGCCCAGCGCCAGCTGCGACCAGCGCCCGCCCCCGGGCAGGACGCGGGCGGCGAGCACGGCGAGGACGACGAGAGCGCCCACCGAGAGGAGCCCCACCATCCAGCGGAGCGACTCGGGGACATCGCCCAGCATGCCGAAGGCCAGCCCGGGGTTCATGACGAGGGTGAGAGAGAAGAACCCGTCCACCACCGGCACCGGCACCCCCGGCCGGAGACGGCCGAGGGCGACATACTTGGTGACCAGGTCGGCGACGAAGATCACGGCCGCGAGCGCGGCGATGAGTCCCATCTAGCGGAGCGCGCGCACCACGGGCGCGCACCGCTCGCAGAGCGTGGGATGCTCGCGGTCCTCGCCCACCCGCGGGCTCCACAGCCAGCAGCGCTCGCACTTCTTCCAGCCCAGCGCCTGCGCGGGCACCACCGCGAGCGAGAGCCCGGGGATGTCGGCGCTCTCGTAGCCGATGGCCTCGGCGGCGGTCGGGGCCTCGCGCAGCCGCACCCCGGAGACATTGAACAGGGTGGTGAGGAGCGGCGCGCCCTTGGCCGCCAGCAGCGGCAGCCACTCCTCCTCCGGCGCCGTCACCACGTACACCACCGCGTCGATGCCCTTGCCGATGCGCCCGGCCTTGCGCGCGGCTTCCAGCGCGCGCGACACCTCGCCGCGCACCTCCAGCAGACGCTCCCACTCGGCGGCGAGCCGCTCGTTGGCCCACTCCCCGCGCTCCTCGGGGAAGGTGGTGAGGTGGACGCTCTCCGGCTTCCCCGCCCCGGGAATGTGGCCCCAGACCTCCTCGGCGGTGAAGGTCAGCACGGGGGCCAGCAGGCGCGTGAGGGCGGTGAGCATCTCGAAGCACACCGTCTGGGCGGCGCGGCGGCGCGGATCGTTGGGCGCGGAGGCGTAGAGCCGGTCCTTGATGATGTCGAGGTACAGCGCGGAGAGCTCCACCGCGCAGAAGTTGTGCGTGGCGTGAAAGACCACGTGGAACTGGTACTCCTCGTAGCCGCGCCGCACCCGCGCGATCAGCTCGCCGAGGCGCAGCAGCGCCCACCGGTCCAGCTCGTCCACCTGGTCGTAGGACACGCGGTCGCGATCGGGATCGAAGTCGGCCAGCGCGCCGAGGAGAAAGCGCCAGGTGTTGCGGATGCGCCGGTAGGCGTCGGCCAGCCGATGGAGGATCTCGTCGGACAGCCGGATGTCCTCGGTGTAGTCCTCGGCGGCGACCCAGAGCCGCAGGACATCGGCGCCGTACTTGGGCAGGAGCTGCTCCTGGGTGAGGTAGTTGCCGATGGATTTCGACATCTTGCGCCCGTCGCCGTCCACCAGGAAGCCGTGGGTGAGGACGGTGCGGTAAGGGGGCGCGCCGCGCGTGCCCACCGCCTCCAGCAGCGAGGAGTGGAACCACCCGCGGTGCTGGTCCGAGCCCTCGAGGTACATGTCGGCGGGCCAGCGATGGTCCGGGCGGGTCTCCAGCACGGCGGCATGGCTGCAGCCGGAGTCCACCCACACGTCGAGGATGTCCGTCTCGCGGCGGAACTCGCTGCCGCCGCAGGAGGCGCAGCGCGTGCCCGGCGGCACCAGCTCGGACTCCGGGCGCAGATACCACTCCTCGATGCCGCGCCCGGCGCGGAAGATGCCCGCCACGTGCTCGGCCACGCGCTCCTCTAGTAGAAGACCACCACATTTTGCGCAGTAGAACGCCACGATGGGCACGCCCCACACGCGCTGGCGCGACAGCACCCAGTCCGGCCGGTGGGCCACCATGTTGAAGATGCGCGACTCGCCCCATTCGGGGATCCACCGCACGTCGTTCCGGATCGCGTCCAGCGCCTTCTGACGCAGGCCGGTCTTGTCCAGCGAGAGGAACCACTGCTCGGTGGCGCGGAACAGCGTGGGGTTCTTGCACCGCCAGCAGTGCGGATACGTGTGGCTAACGGGCATCTCGGCCAGCAACGCCCCGCGCTCCCGGAGCAGCGCGATGATCCGGGGGTTCGCCTCCCACACCGTCTGGCCCGCGAAGTGCTCGATCTCGGCGATGAAGCGCCCGTCGTCGTCCACCGGATTGTAGATGCGGAGACCGGCGCGCCGCCCCGCCTCGTAGTCCTCCTCGCCGTGGCCGGGGGCGATGTGCACGAGCCCGGTGCCGGCGTCCATCGCCACGAAGCCCTCGGCGATCACGACGGAGTCCCGCGCGATCCACGGGTGCCGGGCCTGCGTGCCCGTGAGGGCGGCGCCGGGGAGCGCGAGGCCCGTCTCGCGCGCGCGCCCGGCCACGCCGCGTAGATTGGCGACCGCGCCCGCGAGCGGGCGCGCGACGAGGAGCCACTCGCCCTCCACCTCGAGGGCGGTGTACGTCTCCGTGGGATGCACGGCGATGGCCAGGTTGGCGGGCAAGGTCCACGGCGTGGTGGTCCAGATGACGAGCGAGGCCTTGCGGCCGCCGAGCGCCGCCGCCAGCGCGGGGCTGGCGGTGGCCACGGGGAACTTCACGTACACCGTGGCCGCCGTCTCGTCCTCGTACTCCACCTCCGCCTGGGCGAGCGCGGTCTTGCAGTGCATGCACCAGTGCACGGGCTTGAGGCCCTTGTAGACCGCGCCCTGCCCCACGAAGCGCCCGAACTCGCGGACGATCACCGCCTCGTACTCGGGATCGAGCGTCGCGTAGCGGTTGTCCCAGTCGGCGAACACGCCCAGGCGCTTGAATTCTTCTCGCTGGATATCCAGAAATTGCAGCGCGTACTCGCGGCAGCGCCGGATCTTCTCCACCGGATCCATGGCCGTGCGCACGTCGCCCGCCTTCGAGTCGAGCCCCAGGGCGACGTCGACGCCGTGCTCGATGGGAAGGCCGTGACAGTCCCAGCCCGGCACGAACATCGCGTTGAAGCCCAGCATGTTGTGCGTCTTGACCGCGAGGTCCTTCAGGATCTTGTTGAGCGCGGTCCCCATGTGGATGTGCCCGTTGGCATAGGGCGGGCCATCGTGGAAGACCCACAGCGGGCGGGCCGCGGCCGCCTTCCGGATCCTCGCGTAGATGTCCATGCCCTTCCACCGCTCGAGCAGCTGCGGCTCGAGCGTGGACAGGTTGGCCTTCATGGGAAACGACGTCCGCGGAAGGTTGAGAGTGTCCTTGTAGTCCATTTTGACTGGAGCCTTACGGGTGATCGGGGCCTGACCCGGCCGGCTACCGCGGAGTCAGCGTGACGATACCGGCCTGGTTGTCGATGGCCACCTGGAAACGGTCGAGGAAATCGCGCCCGAGCAGACCGTCGGCCTGGCCCAGCTCCACGTCATGCGCCACCACGCGGATGGGACCCGCCTTGGCGCCGTTGACGTCGATGGAGTTCACCATCACGAAGAGGGTATCCGCCGAGCCGGTCACGCCGCGGATGGAGCCCCGCACCGCGTCGCGGCTCGACACCCCGAGCTGGGCGAGCAGGCGCGGGTTGATCGTGGTGACCGAGGCGCCGGTGTCGAGCAGCAGCTTCACGCTGCCCGTGTCGTTGATCCGCGCATTGACCAGGATGGCCTGGCCGGGCGTGAAGCGGATCTGGCCGCCGCCCGCCACCGCCGCGCCGGTGGCCCGGCCCGAAGGGATGAGCGGCGCCACCGTCGGGGGCGCCGCCGGCGTGTTGACGAACTGGGCGCCGGAGCGGTAGCGCTCGGGGACGCTGTCCAGGCCCTGGCTGAAGTTCACCCGCCCCTGCTCGTCCATCCAGCGGTAGACCTGGGCGGGAGCGGCGGAAGCGAGGCACAAAACGAGGGCCGAGACTGTCGTCGCCCCGGCCAGAAGCCGTGTCATGCGGTTCCTCCCTGGACGGCAAGACTAGCATGGAGGCGCCGGGTTCCCTATACGGTCGGGGACGCGGTCAGCGGAGCGCGACGCGGGGACAGGGCTGCGCGGCGGGGCGCGCGCGGCTCCAGATCGTCTCGTAGACCACCATCTCGGCGGCGCCGGCGACGGTATTCCGGGCGAGCCGCACGCGATGGACCGGCGTGAAGCGCTCCTCCATGGCGGTGAGGCGCGGAAACCACCCCGGAAAGACGATGAGGTAGTCCGGGCATGCGACGCCCTCGAGATAGCGGAGCACGCCCAGCTCCCCATCCCGCCGATAGGGAAGGATGTCCGGCGTCACCAGCCCCATCACGTCCACGACCTCGCGGCGCGAGAGAAAGGCGATCGCCCCCACGTCGTTGAGGGCCAGGCGCGCGTCGCGCGGGGTGTTCGCGGCCACCCAGTGACCCAGGGGCACCTGCATGGCCTCGATGTTCTGCACGCCCCAGCCATACTGGGTGGCCGCGGGCCAGAGGCCGACCAGCGCCGCGATCACGAGGCCGGCGGCGAAGGCGCGCGGGAGTCGCCAGGCCACCGACGGCGGCGCGCTCGAGGCTGCGCCCCATGACATCAGGGCGGCCAGCGGCATGCTGGCGACCGCCGCCGCCAGCGGCAGGAGCTGTATCGAGTAGCGTCCCTCCTGGAAGCCCGGTCCACGGTACGGCGCGAGCAGCGCCATCGCGAGCGGATGAAGGACGAGCGCGGCGGCCGGGAACAGAAGCCGCCGCCCGCCCTGCCGCCACAGGAGCCACAGCCCGGGCGGGATCATGAACGGCAGCAGGGCATTGACCGAGTCCAGCCACTTCACCCACTCCCCGAAGAATCGGCCGGGCCGCAGCACGAAGTTGTTCCACCACGCCACGCGCTGGCCGGACAGCAGGCCGAACACGCCGCCCTCGATCTTCGCCGTCGCCGGCGACGGCAGAGGGCTGCCCGTGGTGGCCAGATTGAACGCGATCCAGGGGCCGACGATGACGGCCAGCGCCAGCGCGAAGACGGCGGCCCGGCGTCGCGACCAGGATCCCGACGCCCACACGAGGACGAAGACGAGCGCGGACTCCGGCCGCGCCAGCACGGCGAGCGCGAGGAGCACGGCGGCGCCGGCGTCGCGGCCGGCGGCATGCGCGAGCACTCCGCCCGTCACCAGCGCCGCCGCCAGCGTCACCTCCATGCCCGAGAGCGCGCCCCAGAGCAGCGGGCCGGCCAGCGCGGTGAGCACGCCGGCCAGCGCCGCCGCGCTCCGGTCCGCCGTCCACGCGAGCGCGAGCCGCGCGGCAAGTCCCGCCGCGGCCAGGGCGCCGGCGATGCCGGCGGCCTTGGCGAGCAGCGGCTCCGCGCCCACGAGCCGGAACAGCGCGCCCAGCAGGAGCGTCCAGAGCGGCGCCGTCGAGCCGGAGACGGGCACGCCGGGGTTATAGGCGAAGCCCTCGCCCGCGGCGAGGTTCCGGGCGAACTGGAAGTGGATCCACGCGTCGTCGAGCGGAAACCCCATCACGCCGGCGAGCTGCCGCTCGCGGAGGAGGAAGACGCCGAGTCCCAGAGCGAAGGCGGCCCCGATCGCCCAGGCGGGCCTGAGGCGACCCACGTCCCTACTCGCTGTCGCGGACGAAGGTGTAGCCGGCGTGCTCGACGGGATGGCGCCCCAGCGGCAGCACGTAGAGGAAGCGCCCGTAGGCGAGCTGGATCTCCAGCAGCCCGCGCGGCCGCGGCATGGCCGGATCCCAGTGGTCCACGAACCAGACGAGCTGGCGCACCCGGCGCGGCACCGTGATGGTGGTGCCCGGGGTCAGGATCATGGTCGCGGAGGACTGCGGGGCGTAGAAGCCGGGCGGCTCGGCCCGGAGGTAGAGCTGGTAGATCGGGTACTCGGGCAGATAGAACATCGCGTGGCGCAGCCAGGGATAGGAGCGCGGATTGCCCAGCTCGGTGAGGAGCGCCGTGTCCTCGCCGTCGTACACCGCTCGGATGGTCTCCACATAGGTGCGCAGCACGGCCTCGTGCTCGCGCAGCGCCGCCGCCGTGCGCGAGAGGATCCAGTCATGCGCCTCGTCGCGGGCCCGCTCGATCCAGGTGTCCACCGCGGGCCGCTGGTCGAACTCGCGCGGCACCGGGCGCGCGCTCACGAAGAAGCCCGTGTTGATGAGCAGGAGCGGCCCGAGGGCGGCGAGGGTCAGCGCCCACCGCCACTGCGGCCGGCGGAGGCGCTCGGACCCGGCGGTGACCAGCTCCACCACCGCGCCGCTGAGCAGGATGACCAGCGCGGG
The DNA here is from genome assembly GCA_035654455.1 of Candidatus Nitrosocosmicus sp. Lineage (GTDB taxonomy): Bacteria > Methylomirabilota > Methylomirabilia > Rokubacteriales > CSP1-6 > DASRWT01. The sequence continues at coordinate 26,769 of DASRWT010000093.1, forward strand.
CAGGAAGGTCAGCACATAGCCCGCCTGCCCGAAATGCACCAGCATGTAGACGGCCAGGGCGGGCGCCATCCACGCCACCAGGAACCACTCGCGGGTGGCCCAGCCGCGGCGGCGCGCGTAGAACGGGAGAGCGCCCAGCGCGACGGCCAGCGGACCCAGGCCCACCAGCACCGACTCGAGCACGTAGCGGGCCTGCCGGAAGCTGGTCTCGAGATCGCCGCTCAGCAGCGAGGTCGGCAGCACGGTGGAGCCGTAGAGCTCGGCGGAGGCGCGGAGATACTTCGTCCAGCCGCCGGAGAGCCACACCAGGGGAAGGAACCAGACCAGCACCGCGCCCGCCAGGATGGCGCCGGCGGTGGCGAGCCGCGCGCGGACGCGCACCCCCCGCACCGCGCAGATCGCCCACAGCGGGAAGAGGAGGACGAGCACGGACGGGCGGAATCCTCCCGCCAGGCCCAGACAGAGCGCGCCCAGGTAGAGGTGGGCGACGCTGCCGGCGAGGGTTCGATAGGCCAGCAGCGCCATCAGCGAGGCGCCGAAGGCCTCCCCGGCATAGGTGAGCCCCACCGAGCCGTAGAACCAGAAGAGCGGGCTCACCGCGAGGAGCGCCGCCGCCGCGGTGGCGGTGACGCGATCGTAGAGCGCGCGCGCCAGCCAGTACACGATGAAGGTGGTGGCGGCGCTGAACACCATGGCGAGGGTGACATAGGCCTGGGTGGGATCCCCGAGGGTGGCGTTCATGAGCCGGCCCAGCCCGACGTAGAGCACGTAGCCGGGCGGATGCGGCTGATGCTTGGCGATGTCGAACTCGCGCAGCGCGAGCGCGAACTGCACCGCGTCCCAGTTGTAGAGCATCCGCGCGCGGTACGGCCAGCGCGAGGCCAGGGTCACCAGCGCGAGCCCGGCGGAGACCGCCACGTCCAGCGCGGGACCCCGGTACGCCCGGGCCCACCACGTGCGGGCCCGCGCCGCCAGGGCCGCTATTCCTGGCGCCATACGCGATCGGCGGCGCCGAAGATGCCCGCGGAGTCGCCGAGGGCGGCGCGCAGCACCCGGAGATCGCGCGACATCATGGTGGCGTGCGCGCGGATACGCTCGGTGAGGGATTCGGCCATGGACGGCACGGTGAGCATCACGCCGCCGCCCAGGACCAGCAGCTCGGGATTCAGGAGGGTGACGTAGTTGGCGAGCGCGGCGCCCAGGTATCGCAGCGCGTCCTCCCAGAGCGACGCGGCGAACGCATCGCCGGCGGCGGCCGCGCGCGCCACCGCGACGGCGGAGAGCCGCGAGGCGTCGCCGCCGGTCTCCTTCGCGAGCACGGTGGGGGTCTTGTCGTCGAGCGCCGTCTGGAGCCGCCGGATGAAGCCGCTGCCGGAGGCATAGGCCTCCACGCAGCCGCGCTGGCCGCAGGGACAGGGAAGCCCGTCCGCCACGATCTGCGTATGTCCCACCTCGCCGGCGGCGTTGTTGGAGCCGCGCAGCAGGAGCCCGTCCATCACCGCCCCGGACCCCACGCCGGTGCCCACGAACACCGCGATCAGGCTGCGCACCCCGCGCCCCACCCCGAAGCGATACTCGCCCCAGGCGGCGGCGCGGACGTCGTTCTCCACATAGGTGGCCATGCCGAAATGCGACTCGATCTCGTCGCGCAGGGGGACATTGGTCCACTGGAGATTGGGCGCGTACACCACGGCATGCGTCTGGGGGTGGATCTGTCCCGCGGCGGCGATGCCGATGCCGGTGACGCGCGAGCGATCGGTGGAGTCCAGCAGCTCGGCCACGATGCGCTTGAGGTTGGCGAGGACGCTGGCGGTGCCCTTCCAGGCCTCGGTCTGCGTCTCGACGCGGGCCACGAGCTGGCCCGATTCCGAGAGGAGCCCGCCGCGCAGCTTGCTGCCGCCGAGGTCTATCCCTACGGCATACCGGTCAGCGGGCATCGAACGCGACGGAAGAGGTGGTTACCAGGCGGGGAAAATCAGGCCTTCTTCTCGTCGTCCTTCTTCGCAGCCGGACTGTCGTCCTTGTTCAGCTCGGTCACGCCCTTCTTGAACTCCTTGACGCTGGAGCCGAGCGAGCGCGCGAGGTCGGGCAGACGCTGAGCCCCGAACAGAATCAGCACGATCACCAGGATGAGCAGCAGCTCCTGATACCCAAGACCGAACATCGTGAGGCTCCTTTCCTTTTGCTGACGCGCCCTTACCCTACTCGCAGCCCCGGGGGTTGTCAACGTGGAGCCCGGAGCGCTCGGGGCCGGGTCAGGCGGTCACCGCGAAGCGCAAGACGGTGATGGAATGGGCCGGAAACTCGTAGTCGAACCGCCCCCCGCCCCGCTCCACCCGGCTCTCCCGCACATCCACGAGCCGCGGCTCCGCGAAGGAGTTGGTCGCGCCCACGTCCGGCCCGTTGACCTCGCTGACCGCGAGACCCCCGGTGGCCGTCGCCCCGCCCAGATCCACGGTGGCCGTATGGGCCCGCTCGCGGTCCCGATTCACCACCGCCAGGGTGACCTTTCGGCCCGCGGCGTCGCAGGTGGCCGCCGCGTCGAGGAAGGTGAAGGGCCCGAGATCCGACACGTGATGGACCCGGCCCTGGCCCTCCGTCTCCTGGGCGGGCGCGAGATCGTAGGTCTCGCCGCTCACGTGGACGTCCAGGCCGAGCTCGAGCAGGTGCTCGGCGTAGAGCCGGAGCGGGTGATAGATGGTCTGGAGAAAGAGGCCCTTCGGGCTCGTGAAGATGGGGGCGATGGCGTTCACGAGCTGGGCGAAGTTGGCGATCTTCACCGTGTCGCAGTGACGGATGAACCCGTTGAGATAGGTGGCGATGGCGAGCGCGTCCGTGAGGTTGTAGCGCTCCTCCACGCCGCCCACCCGGTCCTCGTGGCTCCGCGTCCGGTACCACACGTTCCACTCGTCGAAGGCGATGGCGATGGGGTGCGCGATCTGCCGGGCGGCGCGGACGCGTTCGATGAGGGCGGCGCAGATGCGCACCGCGCGCTCGGCCTGGTGCGACTGGAACACCGTGGTGTAGTGGTCGGCGCTGCCCGTGTAGAGGTGGATGCTGTGGAAGTCGATGAGGTCGGCGAGCCCGCCGAGGACGATCTCGTCCCAGTCGTTCCAGCCGTTCTGGCCGCAGCCGATGAGCTGGATGGAGGGATCGGTGCGCTTCATCACGGTGGCGAACGAGCGCGCCTTCTTGACGTAGTCGTGCGCGTTGAGGTTCCCGATCTGCCAGCTCCCGTACATCTCGTTGCCCAGCCCCCAGTACTTGACGCCGAGGGGCGCGGGGTGGCCGTGCTGGCGGCGAAGATTCGCCCACGAGGTATTGCCGGTGCCGTTGCAGTACTCGACCCAGGCCTGGGCCTCGTCCATGGTGCCCGAGCCCATGTTGACGCAGATGAAGGGCTCGGCCTTGATCTCCCGGCAGTACTCGATGAACTCGAGGGTGCCGAACCGGTTGGACTCCTCCGCATACCATGCCAGCTCGGTGCGGCGCGGCCGCTGGTCCTTCGGCCCCACGCCGTCCAGCCAGTGATACCCGCTGACGAAGTTGCCGCCGGGCCAGCGGAGCAGCGGCACCCGGAGCGGGCGCACCGCCTCCAGCACGTCCTTGCGAAACCCCCGCGCATCGCTCAGCGGCGAGCCCTCCTCGTAGATGCCGCCGTAGATGCAGCGGCCGAGATGCTCGATGAAGTTGCCGAAGATCCGCCGATCCACGGCCCCGATGCGCCGCGCGAGGTCGATGCCGATGCGCGCCATGACGCTCCTCTCCCCGGTTGTGATGTCCGCGCCGCGGAGTCTAGGGGTGCGTCCTCGCCCTGTCAACGCGCGGGGTTTGACAGGCCCCGGGCGAGCGCCTAGAGTCTGGGCTTGTCGTCGAGTTTCCGCACGCCAAGGGAGGCGTCATGAGCGAGAGACACGCCGGAGTGAGCCGTCGGAAGTTCATCGCCGGCGCCGCCGCCACCAGCGGAGCGGCCTGGCTGGCCGGAGGCGCCCGCCGCGCGGCCGCGCAGGCCAAGCCCACCATCACCTACTGGAACGGGCTCACCGGCGCCGACGGCAAGGTGATGGACGACCTCATCGACCAGTTCACGCGCGAGACCGGCATCAAGATCGAGCAGCAGCGCATTCCCTGGGCGGATCTCTACGCGAAGCTCCAGGTCTCGGTGCCGGCCGGCGAAGGGCCCGACCTGGCCCTGATCCACACCGTCGAGGTGCCGCACTTCGCCAGCGACGGCGTGCTCGAGGTCATCGACGAGGGCGTGCTCGGCGGCAAGGGCTTCCGCGCCGCCGACTATCTCCCCGCCACCTGGCAGGGCGGCACCTACGAGGGCAAGCGCTACTCCATCGCGCTCGACGTGCCGCAGCACCTTCTCTATCTCAACGTGAAGGTGATGAAGGAGGCGGGGCTCGTGGGCGCCGACGGGCGGCCCAAGGTGCCGGGCAGCCGCGACGAGCTCATCGCGATGGCCAAGCAGATGGCCAAGGGCGACAGCTTCGGGTTCGGCATCGGGACGGTGGGCCCCGGCCGCTACACCTGGGGCTTCCACAACCTGCTCTGGCAGAACGGCGCCAATGTCTTCACGCCGGATCTCAAGCGCTCCGCCCTCGCGGACCCCGCCGCGGTCGAGGTGGCCGAGTTCTGGGCCAGTCTCTTCGCGCTCAAGATCGCGCCGCCGTCGAACGCGAGCTGCCGCGACGCCTTCATCGCCGGCAAGCTCGGCATGTGGATCGCCGGCTCGTGGAACTTCACCGGGCTCCGGGAGGCGAAGGTCGAGTTCACCGCCGCGCCGGTCCCGCGGCTCTTCAAGCAGCCGGTGGTCTGGTCCATGCCGCATCAGTTCACCTTCCCCAAGCCCAAGGGCCCCGACGCCGCCAAGCGCGACGCGGCGTGGACGCATATCCGGTGGATGACCGACCACGTGGCGGAGTGGACGCTGAAGGCCGGCCAGGTCTCGGCATCGCGAAAGGCGCACGGTGACCCGCGCATCGCCGCCGACCCGGTGCTCCGCGTGCTCATGTCCCAGGGCGCGAACTGGCAGGTCGGCCAGCCCACCCCGCGCTGGGTGGCGGCCGAGAACCTCACCCGGCCGGTGATCGAGAGCATCTACATCGCGCAGAAGCCGCCCCGGGCCGCGATGGAGGACCTGACCCGGCAGATCAACGCGCTCCCCGTCTGATCCGCGCGCAACCGAGCGACGCGCCATCATGCGACGCGGGCGGCGCGGGGGGACCGTGTCCCGGCGGAGCTGGCTGACGGCCTATCTCTTCCTCGCGCCGGGCCTGCTCCTCTTCGCGGCCTTCCGGCTCTATCCGCTGCTCGACGGCCTGCGGCTGTCCTTCACCAATGCGCGCCTGGGCCGTCCGGCCCAGGCCTGGGTCGGGCTCGCCAACTACGAGCGCCTCCTCGAGGACACGCGCTTCCACACCAGCCTCTACAACACCGTGTTCTACACGGTGGCCAGCACGCTGCCGATCCTCGCCATTCCCCTGCTGCTGGCGGTGGCGCTCAATCGCGGAGCCATGCGGACCGTCCTGCGCGGGGCGTTCTTCTTTCCCTTCACGCTCTCCGTGGTCACGGTGGGGCTGACCTGGCTCTGGCTCCTCGACCCCGTGGTCGGCCCCTTCAACTACTATCTGCGCGCGCTGGGTGGGCCCGCCCGCTCCTGGCTGTCGGAGCCGGCCACCGCGATGTGGGTGATCATCGTCACCACGGTGTGGTGGGTGACCGGCTACTACCTCGTGATCTACCTCGCGGGGCTCCAGGATATTCCGCGTGATCTCTACGAGAGCGCGGCGCTCGACGGGGCCGGCGCCATCCGCAGCTTCTGGGCCATCACCCTGCCGCTCTTGCGCCCGGTGCTGCTCTTCGTCTTCGTCACCCACATGATCGGCTCGTTCCAGATCTTCGGGCAGGTGTTCGTCCTCACCCAGGGCGGGCCCGGCGACGCCACCCGCACCGTGGTCCAGCACCTCTACGAGACCGCGTTCCAGAACTTCTTCGCCTTCGGCGCCGCCTCGGCCATGGCGTGGGTGCTCTTCGCCATCATCCTCGTCTTCTCCGTGCTGCAGTTCCGTCTCCTGCGCGGGCACACGGAGTACTGAGGCCGTGCCGCGACCGCGGGACCTCCAGGGGCTGGCGCTCACCGTCGGGCTCGGCGCGCTGGCCGTGCTCTGGCTCCTGCCCGTGGTGTGGGTGGTGGTGACCTCGCTGAAGCACACCTCCGACATCATCCGCGTGCCGCCGGAGTGGATTCCCTGGCCGGCCACCCTCGAGCACTATGTCGAGGTGCTCTTCAGCAGCTCGCGCACCGCGCGCATCGGACGCGCCTTCATCAACAGCATCATCGTCTCCGTGGGGACGGTGGCCCTGGTGGTCGGCACCAGCGCGCTGGCCGCCTATCCCCTGGCCCGGATGCGCTTCCCGGGGCGGAACCTCGTCTTCATCATGATCATCGGCAGCCTGATGATCCCCAACGCGGTGGTGCTGGTGCCGCAGTACGTCCTCGTGCAGCAGCTCGGCTGGCTCAGCACCTACCAGGGGCTCATCGTGCCCGAGGCGGCCATGACCTTCGCCTTCGGCGTCTTCCTCCTTCGGCAGTTCTTCCTGCTCATGCCCGGCGAGCTCGAGGACGCCGCGCGCATCGACGGAGCCAACACCTGGCAGGTGTTTTCAAGAATAGTCCTGCCGCTGTCGCAGCCGGTGCTCGCCGCGCTGTCCATCTTCGCCTTCCGGTCGGCGTGGAACGACTTTCTCTGGCCGCTGATCGCGGTGAACAAGGCGGAGATGTTCCCGCTCCCGGTGGCGCTGGCGCTCTTGCGCGGCGCCTACAGCTCGGAGTCCTACGGGCCCATCATGGCCGGCGCGGCGCTGAGCGCGCTGCCGCTGCTGCTGGTCTTCCTGGTCGCCAACCGGCGCATCGTGGAAGGCGTGCGGCTCAGCGGGCTGAAGGGCTGAGGCGCGCCGAAGCGCCGAAGGCTCAGGCCCCGCGAAGCACCCGGCGCTCGCCCTGCCGGACGGTCACGCGCTGGGCGTCGAAGTACTCCATCAGCGGAATGGCGTACTTGCGGCTGACGCCGAAGAGGTCCTTCATGTCGGCCGGGCCCAGCTCCTTCTTGGCCTTGAGGTGGGCCACGAGCTTGTCCTGGATCTCCTGCAGCGCGGCGGCGTGGAAGTAGAGCGACTCGCGCACGCGGACCAGCTTCCGGTCGGCCAGGAGGAGCTGGAAGAGCTCGTGCTTCTCCGTGCCTTTCACGCCGAGCTTGGCCAGCGTCTCCTCCACGCCGGGGGGCGCGGCGAGGGCGCGACGGAACTCCGCCTCCACGCCATCCACCACGCGCTGCTGCTCCGGCGAGAGCTTGATCGCGTGCGCGGCCAGGCGCACCTGGTCCTTCTCGCTGCGCACCACGCCTTCCGCCTCCAGCGCGCCCAGGAGCTGGGCGAAGACCTTCTCCTGGGCGTTCCCGGCCCGGCTGCGCAGCTCCTCGCGCGAGATCCCGCCCCGCAGCGGGTGCTCGGCGTGAAAGGCCTCCAGCAAGCCGAGCGTGGCCGCGCGCAGGCGGTCGTTCGCGGCCCAGTGCAGATAGGCCTCGCGGTCCACCGCCACCACCGCGCCCGATTTCTGCAACCCCTCGAGCAGCGTGCGCAGGAGCTCGGGGCCGAACGGCGTGCGGGCGCGGAGATCCACCAGACGCGCGCCCGCCGCGCCGGCCTGGCGAAGATGCTCCTCCACCACCTCGGCCGGCGAGCCCGTCGCCAGCAGCTCGAGGTGGGCGCGCAGCGCGGGCGCCTTGCGCTTGAAGCGCGGGGGCGCGACGTCGAGCAGCGTCCCGCCGCCGATGGTGACGATGGGCGAATAGGTGCGAATGACGTAGCGATCGCCCGGGAGCGCCACCACCGGCGTCTCCAGCCGGAAGCGTCCGAACGAGGACCGGCCCTGCGGCAGCTCCGGCTCGCCCACCAGGAGCACCCGGGCCATCACCTCCTGGGTGCCCACGTGGAAGCGCACGCGCTCGCGGAGCTTCAGCGTCCGCGGCGCGTCGGCCAGCAGCTCCACGGTGGCGTCCACCAGCACCGTCTGCACGAGCGTGCCCGCGGGCGCCACCACATCGCCCCGCTCGATGGCCGTCCGCTCCACGCCCTGAAGATTGACGGCGGTGCGCTGGCCGGCCTGCGCGCTCTCCACCGCGTGGCTGTGCACCTGGAGCCCGCGCACCTTGCTCTCGAGCCCGCGGGGATAGACCTCGACCCGCTCGTCGATCGCGAGGCGGCCCGCGGTGAGCGTGCCCGTCACCACGGTGCCGAAGCCCCGCACGGTGAAGACGCGGTCCACGGGGAGCCGCGCGGTCCGGTCCAGCGCCTTGGCCGGGACCGCGCGCGCCAAGGCGGCCAGCGCCGCGCGCAGCTCGGGCAGCCCCGTCCCCGTCTTGGACGAGACGGGGACGATGGGGCAGCCCGCG
>DASRWT010000094.1:0-25623 GCA_035654455.1 Candidatus Nitrosocosmicus sp.
CATCGCGATTCCGTTGTATGCGAACATCCAGGCGCGCGCCCGCATCGCCAAGGCGCAGGCCGATTCTCGTACGCTGGCCTCCGCGGTGAGCATGTATTCGGCCCACATGGGCACGCTCCCCGCTGCGCTCACCGACCTCAACTCGGTAGCCACGAACAGCCTGGGCCAGACGGCCGGTCCGTTCATGGCCTCGACGCCGGCGCCGCCCGCGGGCTGGGCTGCGTACGGGTATACGTCGGCCGCGTCGGGCACCTTCACGATCTCGACCTCCGGCGACTCCACCACCGTCAGCCTGCCGTAGGGAAGATCTCCACTCACTCATAGCGCGGGGGAGGGGCTTCGGCCCCTCCCCCGTTTTTCTTTTCCCGGCATAGATTCGAGTGGCAACCGGAAACTGAGGAACTTCATGGGCGCCTTTCATCACCCGGCCGTCGTCATGGGAGCACGCACGCAATGAGCAGCATGCGGGGCGCCGTCCTCGCGGTGGTGCTGGCCACGCTTCTGGGGTTCGCGCGGACCCTCGCCTATGACTTCGTGTGGGACGACACCCTCCTCATCCAGCGAAGCCAGCGCCTGCAGCAGTGGACGTCGCTGCCGGCCGTCCTGACGTCCCATTTCTGGTCCGAGGTGCACGAGGGCAGTCACTACTACCGGCCGCTGGTCTCGCTGAGCTTCTTCCTCGACATGCAAGCCTGGGGTTTGAATCCCATGGGCTTCCACCTCACGAACCTGCTCGCCCACCTCGGAACCGCGCTGGCGCTGCTCGCCCTCGCCCGCCGGCTCACCGGCAGCGTGCTGGCAGCGGCGGTGGCGGCGGTGGCCTTCGCGCTGCACCCCATTCACACGGAGTCGGTCACCTTCATCTCCGGACGCACCGACGTGCTCGCCACCCTCCTGTTCCTTCTGGCCTTCCTGGGCTATGTCCGCTGGCGTCAGGAGGGTGGGCCGCTGGCCTTCACCGGCTCGCTCGTCGCCTTCTTCCTGGCCCTCGCCGCCAAGGAGGTGGCGGTGACGCTGCCTCTCATTCTCATCCTCTACGACCGCCTGGTGGCCCCGAAGGAGCGCGGAGCGGGAGCCCTCGCTCGAGCCCTCACGCGCTACGCGGCCTATGGCGGGGTCATCGCCCTCTATGTGGTGGTTCGCGTGGCGGCCCTGGGCGCCCTGGCCGCGAGCGACCCGGGGACCTGGGGCACCCTGCTCACCCGCGTCCTGACCACCACCAAGATCGTGGCGACCTATGCCTGGCTCACTCTGGTGCCTTTCCCGGCCAACCCGTATTACGTCATCGTGCCCGTGGTGTGGCCCCCGCCGACCGAGTGGTGGGCGGGCGCCGCCGGCGTGGTGCTATTGCTCGCCCTGACGCTCTGGGCGGCGTGGCGAGCTCCTCTGTGGGGATTCGCCGCTCTCTGGTTCTGGATCACCCTGATCCCTTCCGTGGGCGTGAACCTTCTCCCGGTACCTACCGCGATCATGGCCGAGCGATTCCTCTACCTCCCGTCCGTGGGCTTCTGTCTATTGCTCGGGATGGGGGTCCGGCGACTCTTCGATTCTCGCCTCCTTGACTCCAGCCGCTCGGGAACGAGCGACCAGCTCCCCGCCGCGCCCGCGCTGGGCTTGACTGCCCTCCTGCTCGGCTTCGTGCTGCTGACGCTCTGGCGAAACGAGCCCTGGAAGGACCACTACAGTCTCTACTCCTACATGGTCGAGATGTCGCCTCAGTCGGATCTCCCGCACGTGAACCTGGCCCTCGTGCATCTACCCCGGGGGGAGGTACTCGAGGCCCATGCGCACTTCAAGCAAGGGGTCGAGATCGCGCCCCACAACCCGCGGGCGCTGGTCGGCCTGGGGCTGACCGAGACCATGCTGGGCAACAAGGAAGACGGCCTCAAGCATGCCCTCGAAGGCGCTCGCCAGGCGCCGAACAATCCCAACGTTCTCGCCTTTCTCGCTCAGCTCTATCTGCTGCGTGGGGAGCCCGAGCAGGCCGTCACCGTGTATGAGGAGTCCCTGCGGCTCTATCCGGACCAGGCCCACGCCACCATCCTCTACGCTCGGGCGCTGAGCCGGGTGGGGCGAACCGAGGACGCCGAGGTCTCGCTGGCGCGGGCCCACTCTCTCGTACGGCCGGGAACGGGGGAGGCAGCCGTCCTGGACCGGGTCACCGCCGAGGTGATGGGCCTGCGCGAGCCGACACGAGCCCGGGCCGCGCTCGAGCGCTACGTCACCCGGCTGCGCGCCCTGCCGGAGCCCTCGCGCGCCGAGCAGGCTGATCTCATCGACGCCGAGCGCCAGCTGGCGGTGCTGGCGGGGGGGCCTCGGTGACTCCCCTCATCGCGGCGGCTCCCGTGATCTTCTTCGTGGGGCTCTGCGTGGGCAGCTTCCTCAACGTGGTCATCGCGCGGGTACCCGCGGGACGGAGCATCGTCAGCCCCCGGTCCGCGTGCCCCCGTTGCGCGACGCCCATCGCCTGGTACGACAACATTCCGCTCCTCTCCTTCGTCTTGCTCCGCGCGCGTTGTCGAAAGTGCAGGGAGCCAATTTCCTGGCGGTATCCGGCCGTCGAGCTCGCCACGGGCCTCCTGTTCGTGTGGGCGCTGGCCGAGCGCGGCCTGACTCTCGATCTCATCCCGGCCCTGCTGCTGGTCACCGGGCTGATCGTCATCACGGGGATCGACCTCGACCATCAGCTCATCCCGGACGTCATCTCGCTCCCGGGAATCGCCGTGGGCCTCGTGGCAAGTACGGTGACGGGCCGGCCAGGCTGGCTCGACTCCCTCATCGGCATACTCCTGGGCGGCGGGATATTCCTGCTGATCATCGTGGCGAGCCGGGGGGGTATGGGAGGCGGGGATATGAAGATGGGCGCCATGCTGGGTGCCTTTCTCGGATGGCAGATGGCCCTTGTGGCCATTCTCGTCGCCATTCTCGCGGGCGGGGTCCTGGCGATTGGAGTTCTGGCGCTCCGCCGAAAGGGTCGAAAGGATGCCCTCCCGTTCGGCCCGTTCCTGGCCTTCGGGGGCCTGGTAAGCCTGTTCCGAGGGGAAGCCTTGCTCGCCTGGTATCTTGGGACCTTCGCGGGTTGAAAGCGGTACCGTGGGCGCAGGGGCGAGCTGTCAGTGGGATGACGTCAAAGATGTCTACTTCGAAAGGGTCATACCGACGGTTCCCGGCAGTCCTGCCGGACCATCCCCTCTGGATGGGCGGAAACTGCTGATTTTACAGCTCGAGAGAGGCCCGAAGCCTCGACATTGAGTGGCCCCCTTCTTGCTAAGATACGGAACGAGCCGATATTCGGCGGAAAGGCTGGTGTCTCGAGCCATGGCAGCATTGAAGTCAAGGAGAAATCGAGGTCAGGCTGGTTTTCAGCTCGTCGAGCTGGTGATCATCGTGGCCATCATCGGCGTGCTCACCGCCATTTCTGTTCCGTTCCTCGTGAGCTACCTGCAGGCGAGCAAGCTGAGAGGGAACGCCGAGGCCGTGGCGGCCTGGCTGAACCAGGGCCGGCAGCTGGCCATCCGCAACAATCAGAACGTTTGCGCCGATATCGACGGCGCCGGCATGCACTACCACCTCCTGAACTGCGCGGGCACCATCTGGGTCGGGGCAGGAACGAATGCCTCCGGCTACGTCCCCTTCCCGGGCGGGGTCACCATGAGCGTCACCGGCCCCACGGTCTTCAACTACCTCGGCGCCGCCTCCCCGGCGGCCACCTACACGATCACTCACGCCGGCCGCACGATCACGGTCTCCGTGGCGGCGACCGGGCGGATCAGCATCCCCTAGACTGCCCCGTTCGGCGGGTCCCCTCGGGGGGCCCGCCGACAATTTGTGGTTATTGACGTGGAGGTTCGGCTTCGGAGTTGCGTGTCCGGCCCGCGGCACGACGTGACCGCGAACCTGCCGTAAAAGGAGCCGAAAACGCGCGAGGCCGAACGATAGTGGATGGCGATCGAACGCGCCGTTCCACCATCCCCGGTGTCCCCGCCCGAAGCGGGGCACAAGGGGGAGAATGTAATGTTTATTGACGGTTTTGGGGGGATGCAGATTTACATTAGCGTCGCGTTCGATGCTTTCCGCCGACCGTCACTCGTCCTCGGTTAGGGTTGCCGCCGCGTTCTAGGCGCGGGTTCCAACTCTACCGGGCAGGGAGCCGACTATGGGGCTGTTCGGGCTGGGGAAGAAACAAGCGACGTTCGGACTCGACATCGGGTCCAGCAGCGTCAAGGTGGTGGAGCTCGTCGAGGGGCGAGGGGGCTTCGGCCTCGAAGCTTTTGCACGAGTGCCGCTGCCCCGTGACGTGATCGCCGACGGCACTGTTCGTGAGCCGGGAATCGTGGCCGAGGCGGTGAAGGAGGCCCTCGACAAGGCCGGGATCAAGGGCAAGCTCGCCGTGATCTCGGTGTCCGGTCGCGAGGCCATCACCAAGCGCGTCCCCCTGCCGAAGGTCGGCCCCAAGGAGCTCGCCGATGCCATCGTGCTCGAGGCCGAGCACCACATCCCGTTTGCCGTGGACGACGTCTTCCTCGACTACCAGGTGGTCGGGGAGAGCGGGAACACCATGGACGTCATGGTGGTGGCCGTGAAGAAGGTCAAGGTGCTCGAATACGTGGCGGCGGTGGAGGAGGCGGGCATCGAAGCGCTGGTGGTAGACCTCGATGCCTTCGCCATCCAGAACCTGTACGAGTTCAGTCACCCCGGCGACGGCGGCGAGGCGGTGGCGCTCATCGACATCGGCGCTTCCATCATGAAGACCAACGTGATCCGGGGCGGGCTGTCGATCTTCGCCCGCGACGTGCCCTTCGGGGGGCATCACTACACAGAGGCCATCGCGCAGCGGCTGAATATTCCCTTCGAGAAGGCCGAGGCCGCCAAGCACGGGGAAAGCGTCGGCGTGAACTGGGATGATATGGTGCCCGCCCTGGAGGCGGTTTCGCGCGAGCTGTCGCTCGAGGTGCAGCGGACCTTCGACTATTTCGCTTCCACCACCGAGTCCGAGCGCATCGGCAAGATCGTGCTCTCCGGCGGCTGCGCGCAGCTCGCCGGGCTCGACGAGTTCCTCTCCTCGTCGTGGGGCATACCCGTCGAGCTCGCCAAGCCCTTCCAGGCGCTCCAGATCGACTCCGGGCGGTTCCCCGCCGCGGAGCTCGAGCGGATGGGGCCCACCCTGGCGGTGGCGGTGGGGCTCGGGCTGCGTCGCCCGGGGGACAAGCCGGCATGATCAAGATCAATCTCGCCCCGCCCAGAGTGAAACCGGGCTTCTCCTTCCAGGTGCCCTCTTTCAACCTCGGTATCCTCTTCGGCATCCTCTTCGCGGTGCTGGTGGCGATAATCGGCGGCGCCTGGTGGTACGTCGAGTCCGAAACCACACGCCTCCAGAACGAGATCGTGGAGAACCAGAAGGAGATCGACCGGCTTCAGCTCGTCATCGCCGAGGGCCTCAAGTTCAAGCGGGACAAGGAAGAGCTGGAGAAGCGGGTCAACGCGATCGAGGCGGTCGCGCGGATGCAGCCCCGGCCGGTCTACTTGATGGACTCGGTTGCCGACATGCTTCCCAAGGACCTCTGGCTGACCCGGATGGAAGAGAAGGCGGGAACCCTCCGCTTCGGGGGCACCACCTACTCCTCCACCGCGCTCGCCGACTTCATGGCCAACCTCAAGGCTTCCGGCAAGTTCAAGGACGTGGATCTCGTGGAGCATCGACAGGATCTCACCAAGTCACCGCGGACGATCACCTTCGAGGTGTCGGCCCGCTTCGAGATCTGAGCCATGGCCATCCTGGATCCGGTTTACGCCCTTCCGAAGGCCCAAAAGATCGCCATCGGGGTGGTCGGTCTCGTCGCCCTCGCCGCGCTCTCCTTCTTCTTCATCCTGCAACCCAAGTGGGACGAGCGGGACGCGCTGTGGAACCGGAATGAGGGCCTGCGAGCCAAGGTCGTCCAGGCCCGCGCCGACGAGGCCAATCTCCGGCCCTTCCGCGTGCAGGCCGCCGCGCTGCGCAAGCGCCTGGAGGCGGCGCAGGAGCGCCTGCCTCTCGAGCGCGAGGTGCCCGCCCTCTACCGGCAGGTATCCGCTCTGGCCACGCAGTCGGGGCTCGGCGTCGCGCTCTTCCAGCCCCGTGCGTCGGAGGAGAAGGCGGTGCTCACCGAGCTGCCGATCGCGGTGACCACGGAATCGAGCTACCACCAGCTGGGCGCGTTCTTCGACAAGGTCGGCCGCCTCCCCCGCATCGTGAACCTGGGGGACTTCCGCATGTCCGGCATCGACCGCGCGACCGGTAGCGTGAGGGCCGAGATGACGATGACCACCTACGTGTTCCGGCCGGAAGGCGCGCCGCCGCCGGGCGCCAAGCCGGGCAAACCCGGCGTGCCGGCACCCGGCGCGCCGGCACCCGCGGGAGGGCAGAAATGAGCCCGCGCGCGCTCGCGCTGTTTGCCGCGACGTCCCTGGTGCTGGCCGGCTGTGGCAGCAGCCCCGCGCCGCCGCCGCCGGCCCCGGGCCCGGTCGGGGCAGTGACGCCGCGGCCACCCCTGGCGCCCAGAGAGCCCGACCCGGGCCCGCCGCTGGCGCCGATCGCCTACGAGGCCAAGTCGCGCCGCGATCCGTTCACGCCGCTCGTGATCGCGACCGGTGGCAAGGGGCTGACCATCGGCTCCGCCAAGCTCGTGGGCATCATCGCGGGCCCGCAGCCGCTGGCGCTCGTGGAGACGCCCGAAGGCATCGGCTACATCCTGAAATCTGGCGATACGCTCGGGGACGGCCGCGTCACCGAGATTGGTGCAGATTCCGTGAGCTTCGCGGTGGCCCCCAAGCCTGGAGAGCAGGGGGGAATCGTGACGCTTCGACTCAGAACCGACTAAGGGGGGTGGGGCAATGAAAGGCAAGCGAATCGCGCTCGGACTGGCCGTACTCATGCTGATCGGGACGGGCCAGTCGGCCACCGGTCAAAGCGCCATGCAGCTCAAGGACGTGCAAGTGGAGCAGCAGGCCGACTCCGTCACCGTGAAGCTGTGGACCACGGGGACGCCCAATTACTCGGCCTCGCTCATCGACACCCCCACCCGGCTCGTCATCGATCTCACCGGCACCGCATACGCGTGGGACAAGACCCGCGTGAATCCGGACGTGGCCCCGATCCGCGAAATTCGGGGTAGCCAGTGGAAGGTGGGCACGGCCCGCATCGTCCTCGAGCTGACCCGCAAGGTCGGCTACCGCATCGAGCCGAGCGCCGAGGGACTATCGGTGATCCTCGAGCCTTCCGCCACCGCCGTCACCGACGACGCGCCCAAGGCCGCGGCGAGGAAGCCCGCGCCGAAGCCGGTGGCGAAGGCGGAGACGCCCCAGGTCGACGCTCCGAAGGCTGACGCTCCGAAGCCCGAGGCTCCGAAGGCCGAAGCCCGCAAGGATATCGCCCGGGTCGACCCCCCCAAGGCCCCCGCGGCACCCAAGGCCGAGCCCGCCAAGGCCGAGCCGGTCAAGAAGGACGTCGCCCGCGCCGAGACGCCCAAGGCGGACTCGGCCAAAGTCGAAGCGCCGAAGCCCGTCCTGAAGGCCGAGGCCCCGAAGGTCGAGCCCGCCCCCAAGGCGGAAGCGCCCAAGGTCGAACTGGCGAAGGTCGAAGCCCCCGCTCCGGTGATCGTGCCGCCGCCGCCCGCCATCGTGGCCCAGGCGACGGTCACTCCCGCTCCGCCGCCCGCCGGCGGCCGCCTCCTGTCCATGGACTTCAAGGACGCGGACGTGATCAACCTGCTCCGCATCCTCGCCGCCGAGAGCGGCCGAAATATCGTGGCGGGCGAGGACGTCAAGGGCAAGGTGTCCATCTCGCTGCGCAACGTGACCTGGGAGCAGGCGCTCGACACCATTCTCGAGGTCAAGGGCCTCCAGAAGGTCGAGCGCGGCAACGTGATCCGCATCGTCTCCACCGAGCAGCTCACCAAGGAGCGTGAGGCGGAGGCGCGAGTCAACGACGCGAAGCTGAAGGCCGAGATCGATACGCGGACCAAGCTCGCCGAGGCGCAGATCAAGGAGCAGGACCTCGCCGCCCGGCGGCTCGCCAACGAGGCGGCCGCGGAGGAGGCGCGCTCGCGCGGTCCCCTGCGCGAGGAGACGGTGCGCCTCTCCTACGCCGACCCGGACGAGGTCGCCAAGACCCTACAGGGCATCCTCGGGATTCCCCCGGAAGGCACCCAGCCCGTGTCCGGCACCATTCCGAGTGTGCCGACGGTGATCAGCAGCAGCGCCCCGAACCTCGCGCTGCCCAGCCAGCCGCCGTTCTCGGCGCTGTACGGGCCGGGGCAGGCACCCGCGCAGATGGTATCCATCAGCCAGGACGTGCTGGCCAAGGGCATCACCATCCGGTCGCACAAGCCCACCAACACGATCTTCATCCGCCATTACCAGGCGGATCTCGAGCGGATCAAGAAACTGATCCGCGAGCAGCTCGACATCCCCCTGCCCCAGGTCAAGATCGAGGCCCGCATGGAGATCCTCGACCGCACCGCGCTCGAGGCCATCGGCGTGCAGTGGGGCGGCGCCGCCGCCGGCAACGTGGGCTCGAACACCATTGTGGGCCAGGGCTTCCAGTCCGCGCCCAGCGCGGTGCCGGGCATGACCCTGCCCGCGGTGGGCGGCGTGCTCCAGCCGGACGGCTCGACCGTCGTGACCACCCCCACCGGGGCGCAGGGCATCGCGACCCGCAACTCGAACCTCACGCTCAGCCGGCTCCTCCCCATCGACACCTCGACCGGCCTGCCGATCGGCGGCAACCTGGTCAATATCCCATTCCAGAGTCTGCCCAACGCCTCGCAATTCACGCCCGCCGGCGGCATCGCCTTCGGCATCGTGGGCACCAAGTTCAACATCAACCTCGCCCTGCAGGCGCTGGAGAACCAGGGCAAGACGCGGACCCTGGCCCGGCCGGAGATCGTGACCGTCGAGAACAACAAGGCCGAGGTCTCCCTCGGTGAAGAGATTCCCTACGCCACCGTGAGCTCGGCGGGCACCCAGATCCAGTTCAAGGAAGCGGTGCTCAAGCTCACCGTGACACCGACGGTGACCCGTGAGAAGCTGAACAACGAGGAGATCACGAAGATCAAGATGGTGGTGATCGTCGAGAACAATTCCCGCGGCGACACCATCACGCCCGCCGCGGGCGTCAGCGTGCCCATCATCAACCGCCGCAAGGCGGAGACCCAGGTGCTCATGAGGGAAGGCGAGCGCCTCGTGATCGGCGGTGTGACCCAGTCGGTGCAGCAGAACACCGTCCGGAAGGTCCCGCTCTTCGGCGACATCCCCCTGCTGGGCTGGCTCTTCAAGGCGCGGGAGACCTTCGAGTCGGGGCGCGAGCTGGTGGTCTTTCTGACCCCGTCGCTCGTGAGGTCGGACGGCGCGATCGCGGTCCGGCCCAGATAGCGGCAGCAGTGGGCGCGGCGTTCCGCTTCCTCACCGCGGGTGAATCCCACGGGGAGGCGCTGACCGCCGTCATCGAGGGGCTGCCCGCGGGCCTCCCGCTCACCGAGGCCGACATCAACGGGGACCTCGCGCGCCGCCAGCGCGGCTACGGCCGTGGCGGGCGGATGAAGATCGAGCGCGACGAGGTCCACATCTCCGCCGGCGTGCGCGGAGGGCTCACCCTGGGGAGCCCGATCACGCTGACCGTCCAGAACCGCGACTGGGAAAACTGGAAGCAGACCATGGCGGTGGGCGACCAGCCCGCGGGCGCCTCCCCGAAGACGGTGACCCGCCCCCGCCCCGGCCACGCCGACCTGGCGGGGGCCATGAAGTACAACCACCGCGACATCCGCAACGTGCTGGAGCGCTCCAGCGCCCGCGAGACCACCGCGCGGGTGGCGGTGGCCGGCGTGGCCCGGCGGCTCCTCCGCGAGTTCGGCATCACCATCCTGAGCCACGTCACCGAGATCGGCGGCGTGCGCATCGGGCCTCTCGCGCAGCCCTGGGACGAAATCGCGCGGCGCGCGGAGGCCAGCGAGGTCCGCTGCGCCGATCCGGAGGCGGAGCGGCTCATGATCGAGGCCATCGACGCCGCCAAGGGCAAGGGCGACACCCTGGGCGGAGTGTTCGAGGTGGTGGCCCTTGGCTGTCCGGTGGGCCTGGGCTCCTACGTGCACTGGGACCGCAAGCTCGACGGACGGCTCGCGCAGGCCTTCTGCTCCATTCATGCCATCAAGGGCGCCGAGATGGGCATGGGCTTCGAGGCGGCGCGCCGCCCGGGCTCGGAGGTCCACGACGAGATCCTTCTCGATGCCGCGGGCGGGTTCACCCGGAGCACCAACAGCGCGGGCGGTCTCGAGGGCGGCGTCACCAATGGCCAGCCGGTGATCGTGCGCGCCGCCATGAAGCCCATCTCGACGCTGCGCCGGCCCCTCCGCTCGGTGGATATCCAGAACAAGGAAGCGGTGGAGGCGGTGGTGGAGCGCAGCGACGTGGTGGCCGTGCCGGCGGCGGGTGTCGTCGGCGAGGCGATGATGGCCATCGTGCTGGCCGGGGCCTTCCTGGAGAAGTTCGGCGGCGATAGCGTCGACGAGATCCGCCGCAACTATCAGGCCTATCGGGACTATCTCAAGAGCTGGTAACGCGGCGCCTCCCGGCGCGGCCGGGTACACTACCCTCATGCACGACATCTCGGTGAAGCTCGGCTCGCGATCCTATCGGATCGTGGTGGACGCCGGAATACTCGGACGCGTCGGGCCCGAGCTCAAGGGCCTGGGGGTCGGCGGCAAGGTCGCGCTCTTCTCCGACGCGGGCATCCTCGCCCGTCTGGGGGGACCGGTCCGAAGCAGCCTCGCGGCCGCCGGCTTCGACGTCACCGTGGTCGAGCTGCCCGCGGGCGAGGCGGCCAAGAGCGTGGAGGTAGCGAGCCGGGGCTGGGACGCCCTGCTCGCCGCGGGCCTGGACCGTGGATCCACGGTGGTGGCGCTGGGGGGCGGCGCGGTGGGTGATCTGGCGGGCTTCGTCGCCGCCACCTACATGCGAGGGGTCAACTTCGTCCAGCTCCCGACGACGCTCCTCGCCCAGGTGGATGCGTCCATCGGCGGAAAGACCGCCATCGACCATCCTCGGGCCAAGAATCTCGTCGGCGCCTTCCACCAGCCCCGGCTCGTCCTCGTGGATCCGGCGGCCTTGACCACCCTGCCCGAGCGCGAGTTCCGCTCCGGGCTGGCCGAAGTCATCAAGCACGGCATCGTGCTGGACGCCGACTACTTCGCCGACCTCGAGAAGCACCTGGTGCCCCTGCTGGCACGCGACATCGAGACGCTGACCCGGGTGGTCGCGGGCTCCTGCCGGCTGAAGGCCAGCGTGGTGGAGCGCGACGAGCAGGAGGCCGAGTTGCGCGCGGTGCTCAACTACGGGCATACCATCGGCCACGCGGTCGAGGCGGTGACCGGCTACGCGCGCTGGACCCACGGCGAGGCGGTGTCCCTGGGGATCGCCGCCGAGGCTCGGCTGGCCGAGCGGCTCGGCGTCGGCAGCCGAGAGACCGCCGTCCGGCAGATCGAGCTGCTCCGGGCGGTGGGCCTGCCGGTCCGGGATTCGGGCGCCGCCCCGCTGGCGGTGCTCGAGGCCCTCGGGCGCGACAAGAAGGCCCGCGAGGGCCGAGTCCCCTTCGTCCTCGCGCCGGCCATCGGCCGTTTCACCGTCGTCTTCGACGTGCCCCGCGAGGCCGTGCTCGAGACTCTCCAGGAGCTGGGGTGACGCACCGGGGGTCCGGGGACCCCCACCAGGCGGCGTCGACCTTCGCGGCCGCTCCATGGCTGATCCATCTGGGAGCCGCGGTGCTTCTCGTCCTGGTCACCGTGCTGACCTTCCTGCCCGGGCTCGAGGGCGCTTTCCTGGAATGGGACGATCGCGAGAACTTCCTCCACAACCCGCATTTTCGCGGCCTGGGCCCCGCCCAGCTCCGCTGGATGCTCACGACGGGCCTCCTCGGCCACTGGATGCCCCTCACGTGGCTCTCGCTCGCCGTGGACTGGACCATATGGGGGCTGTATCCCTTCGGCTATCACCTCACCAGCCTCGGTCTCCATGCGGTCTGCGCGGTCCTGGTCTATGCCTTGGCCCGTCGCCTCTTCGCACTCACCGCCCGGGGCCTCCCCCCACCCCTGCACGCGGTCGGGGCCGTGGTGGCCGCGCTCCTCTTCGCGATTCATCCCCTGCGCGTCGAGTCCGTGGCGTGGATCACCGAGCGGAGGGATGTCCTGGCCGGCGTCTTCTTCCTGGGCGCGGTGCTGGCCTATCTGGCGCGCTGGGATGCCGACGGAACCCCGCGCCCGCAGCCCCGGCTCCGCTATCTCGCGGTGCTGGCCCTCGTCGCCGCCGCGCTCCTGTCGAAGGCCATGTCGGTCAGCCTCCCGGTGGTGCTCCTGATCCTCGACGTCTATCCGCTTCGCCGACTCAGCTTGCGCCCGCGGGACTGGCTGAGCGAGGACGCGCGGCCGGTGTGGCTGGAGAAAGTGCCCCTGGCGCTCCTGAGCGCGGGCGCCACGCTCAACGCCATCGTCATCAACTCGGGCATCGGCAACCTGACCTCGATCGAGCGCGTGGGCCTGCTCGACCGCCTGGCCATCTCCCTCTACTCCCTGGCGTTCTATCCGTGGAAGACCCTCTTTCCCATCGGGCTCTCCCCGATGTACGAGCTGCCCAGCCCGCTCGAGCCCGGGCGCTGGCCCTTCGTCGCGGCGGCGCTGGCGGTGGTGGGGATCACCGCGGGGTGCGTCCTCCTGGCGCGCCGCTGGCCGATGCTGGCCGCGGCCTGGGCCGCCTATGTGGCGATGACCCTGCCGGTGGCGGGGCTCGTCCAGAATGGCTTCCAGATCGCCGCTGATCGGTACACCTATCTGCCCTGCGTGCCGTGGGCCCTGCTTGCCGGCAGTGGCCTTCTCGCGCTCGCCCAGGGGCGCCGGCGCCTCTTCGTCCCCGGAATCGCGCTCTCCGCGCTTCTCATCGCGGTCCTGGCCACGCTGAGCTGGCGGCAGACGCAGATCTGGCGGGACACCGAGACCCTGTGGCGGCACGCCCTGTCCGTCGCGCCTTCGGCGGTGGCCCACGCGAACCTGGGCCTCGTCCTGGCGCAGCGCGGCCAGGCGGCGGCAGCCATCCCGCACTACCACGCGGCGCTCATCATCCAGCCTCGCTACCCCGAGGCCTGGAGCAATCTCGGATTGGCCCAGCTCGAGGGGGGCGATCGGGCGGGGGCCGAGCGCAGCCTGAGGGAGGCCATCCGGCTCAAGCCGACATTCTCCGCGGCGTGGAGCAACCTGGGCCTGATCCTGGCCCGACGCGGAGAGACGGCCCCGGCGATCGCGGCGTATCGCGAGGCGCTCCGGCTCCGGCCGGACAACGCCGAGGCCCACGGCAATCTCGGAGGCTTGCTCGACGCCGGGGGCCAGGGCGAGGAGGCGCTCGCCCATCTGCGCGAGGCCGTGCGACTCCGGCCCGAGTCCGAGCAGACCCACGGGAACCTCGGCACCTATTTCGCGCGCCGGGGCGAGCTGCGGACGGCGGCGGTCCACTTCGAGGAAGCGCTGCGGCTTCGCCCCGCTTCAGCCGAAGCGCACAATAACCTCGGGCTGGCGCTGGCTCAGCAGGGCCGGCTCGAGCTCGCGGCCGGGCATTTTCGCGAGGCCGTGCGCTTGCGGCCCGACTACCGGGACGCGCACGTCAATCTCGCTCGCGCCCAGGCCGAGCTGGCCAAGCGATGACGGTCGAGAGGGGCCAACCCGTTTGACTCGCCCCCCTGGGCCCGCGTATAACTGGACCGCCATGGTTCAGCCGGTTCCGCGGGCCGGCTCCGGTGTGGCGGCTGACGATGCCGCGCAGGCCGCGGCCATACGCCGTCATGAAGAGCGCCTGGCCAAGGATCCCGCTTCGCTGGCCTTCGCTCCCCTCGCCGACGCCTATCGAAAGGTCGGCCGGGCGCAGGAGGCCATCCGGCTCTGTCGCGAGGGCATCGACCGCTTCCCGCACTACACGACGGCCCGCCTGATCCTCGCCAAGGCCCTGCTCGATGAGGGCCTGGTCGACGAGGCCGGCGCGGCGCTGGAGGCCATCGTGTCCGCGGGGGCCCGGGACGCGGAGGCGCACCGCCTGCTCGGCGAGCTCCATCGAAAGGCGGGGCGCCTGGAGCCCGCGCTGGGCCATCTGGAGCAGGCGGCCCGGCTGGATCCCGGAGATCGCGAGTCGCGCCTGGCCGCGGAAATGCTGCGGGGGCGCGGGCAGGCGCCGGAGGGCTCGCCGCTGGCGGCGCTGCTCGCCGACGACACGTTCGCCACGGAGACGTTCGGCACCGTTTGCCTCGAGCAAGGGCTGGTGGACGAGGCGGCTCAGATCTTCCTGCGCCGTCTCAACAAGGATACGGGCGACCCGGTCGCCCGGGAGCGACTGGAGCAGGCGCTCCGGATCAAGACGCAACGACGGAAGGGGCCATAGAACCATGGTAGTGTCCACGGCGGATTTCAAGAAGGGCCTGAAGATCCAGCTCGACGGGCAGCCGTACAGCATCGTCGACTTCCAGCACGTCAAGCCGGGCAAGGGCGGCGCCTTCGTCCGCACCAAGCTCAAGCACATGCGGCAGGGGCGGGTCATCGACAATACGTTCCGCGCCGGAGAGAAAGTGGAGCTGGTGGACTTCGAGGAAAAGCAGATGCAGTTCATGTACCGGGACGATCGCTACCACTTCATGGACACGGAGACCTACGAGCAAATCTCGCTCTCCGAGGACGAGGTGGGCGACGCCCGCGACTATCTCAAGGAGAATACCGAGGTGGAGATGCTCTTCATCGACGGCAGTCCCGCCACCGTGGAGCTGCCGAACTTCCTCGAGCTCCAGATCGTCAAGACCGATCCCGGCATCCGGGGCGACACCGCCTCGGGCGGGTCCAAGCCGGCCACGCTCGAGACCGGCGCGGTGGTGCAGGTCCCCCTCTTCCTCAACGAGGGCGACGTGGTCAAGGTGGACACGCGGAGCGGCGACTACCTGGGTCGCGTCGCGGCGGCGGGGTAAGCGGCGGTGCCCGCGCGGAAGAGTGCGCCCAAGAACCCGGGGGCGGGCGCGGCCCCCACGGTGAGCGAGCTCGTCGAGCTGGCGGTGAAGCATGACCTCGCCGAGCTGGAGGTGGAGCAGGGTGGGGCGCGCATCCGCGTGGTGCGCGAGCGTGCGGCGGGCATGGTGGCGGCCGCACCGCGCACGGAGGGTTCCCCCGCCACGATCACCGCCCCCGTCGCGGAGCCCGCGGTGGCCGCGCACCTGATCCGCGTCGACGCCCCCATGGTGGGGACCTTCTACCGCTCGCCGGGGCCCGACGCGGGCCCCTTCGTCCAGGAAGGGGACACCGTGAAGGAAGGCCAGGTGCTCTGCATCATCGAGGCGATGAAGCTCATGAACGAGATCGAGTCCAAGGCCTCCGGACGCATCGTCAAGATCCTGGTCGAGAACGCCCAGCCGGTGGAGTTCGGCCAGGGACTCTTCCTCGTCGAGCCGAGGACGTAGTCGCCGGCGTGTTCCACAAGATACTCATCGCGAATCGGGGCGAGATCGCGCTCCGGGTGCTCCGGACCTGCCGCGAGATGGGCATCCGCACCGTGGTCGCCCACTCCACCGCCGACACCGACTCCTTGCCCGTCCGTCTTGCCGACGAGTCCATCTGCATCGGCCCCGCGGAGTCCCGCGCCAGCTATCTCAATATCCCTAGCATCATCTCCGCCGCCTCCATCACCGACAGCGAGGCCATCCACCCCGGCTACGGCCTCTTGTCGGAGAACGCCGCCTTCGCGGAGATCTGCCGGGCCTGCGGCATCACCTTCATCGGCCCCTCGCCGGAAGCGATCCGGCTGATGGGCGACAAGGCGCAGGCGCGCGAGATGGCCAAGGCCGCGGGGGCGCCGGTGGTGCCGGGCAGCGAGGGACCGCTCCACGGCGTGGACGAGGCGCAGGACCTGGGCGATCGCATCGGCTATCCGGTGATGCTCAAGGCCGCCGCCGGCGGCGGCGGGCGCGGCATGCGCATCGTGCGCGCGCGGGACGAGCTGCCGCGGGCCTTCGCCACCTGCCAGGCGGAGGCTCAGAAGGCCTTCTCCTCCTCCGAGCTCTATCTCGAGAAATTCGTCGAGGAGGCGCGGCACGTGGAGGTGCAGGTGCTGGGGGACCGCAACGGCATCCGGGTGCATCTGGGCGAGCGGGACTGCTCGGTGCAGCGGCGCCACCAGAAGCTCGTCGAGGAGTCCCCCGCGCCCTCCCTCTCCGCCGCCACGCGCGCCGGCCTCTACCGGGCCGCCCTCGCGGTGGCCAACGCCGTCAACTATGTCTCCGCGGGCACGGTGGAGTTCCTCGTCGCGCGAGACGGCAGCTTCTACTTCATCGAGATGAACACGCGCATCCAGGTCGAGCATCCCGTGACGGAGTTCCTCACCGGGCTCGACATCGTACGCGAGCAGATCCGCATCGCCGCCGGAGAGTCGCTCGGCTACAAGCAGGAGGCCGTCCGCTTCGCTGGGCACGCGCTGGAGTGCCGGATCAATGCCGAGGATCCGGAGACCTTCGTTCCCTCGCCCGGCCGCGTGACGGTGTGGGTGCCCCCGGGCGGCCGCAACGTCCGGGTGGACAGCCATCTTCACGCGGGCTACACGGTGCCCCCCCACTACGACTCCCTCGTGGCCAAGATCATCGTGCATGGAACGGATCGCGCCGACTCCATCGCGCGCATGCAGCGCGCGCTGGCCGAGACCCTGATCGAGGGCGTGAAGACCACCATCCCCTACCATCAGAAGCTCCTCTCCGATCCCGCCTTCGTCTCGGGCGAGTTCACCCTGCCCCGCCTCGAGCAGTCGCTCTAGCCCTCTGTGCCGCTGCCGTCGCCGCTGTACGTGATCCTCGACCGGGAGGTCGCGCGCGGACGGGCCCTACCCGAGCTGCTGGGCGCGGTGCTCGCGGGAGGGTGCCGCCTGGTACAGCTGCGAGAGAAGACGCTCCCCATGGTGGAGCTCCTGCCCCTGGCCCGCGAGCTCCAGGCCCGCTGTCGAGCCGCGGGCGCCCGCTTCATCGTGAACGACCGCGCCGATCTCGCCCTCGCGGCGGAGGCGGATGGGCTGCACGTGGGGCAGGACGACCTCCCCGCCGCCGCTGCGCGCCGGCTCCTGCGCCCCGGCATGATTCTCGGCGTCTCCACTCACGACGAGGCGCAGGCCCGCCTGGCCCTCGCGGACGGGGCCGACTATATCGCCGTCGGGAGCATGTTCCCGACCGGGAGCAAGGTCGGCTTCCAGCTCGTCGGACCCGCCCTGCTCCGGCGGGTGCGCCCCCTGATCTCCGTCCCCCTGGTCGCCATCGGGGGGATCACGGAGGCCAATGTCGCCGAGGTGATCCAGGCGGGGGCGGACGCGGTCGCGGTCATCTCGGCCGTGTGCGGGGCCCTGGATCCGGCGGCCGCAACCGCGCGTTTCCTAGAGGCCATTGCCCGAGCCCGCGCCGGGGGAGGCGACCGTTGACGGAGGGGCAAAAACCGTTATAATGCTGGCGCCATTAACCTAACTCGTTGTTGTCTTGGAGGATTGAAGCGATGAGAAACGCACGATTCCGGGTCGTCCTCATAGCGCTGGCAGCGCTCGCGCTGGTGCTCCCCTGGAGCGGCGAGGTGCCTGCCCAGAGCAAGGGCACGATCAAGATCGCCACCCAGAGCCCGCTGTCCGGCGGACAGGCCGCGCTCGGCGAAGGCATCAAGCTCGGCACCCAGCTCGCGGTGGACAAGCTGAAGGGCCCGCTGGAGAAGATGGGCTTCAAGGTGGAGCTGGTGCCGTTCGACGACCAGGCCAAGCCCGACGTCGGCGTCGCCAATGCCGCCAACATCGCCGCCGACAAGGACATCCTCCTCGTCGTCGGCCATCTGAACTCGGGCGTCGCCATCCCCTCCTCCGAGAAGTACAAGGAGTCGCAGCTGGCGATGATCTCCCCCGCCAACACCAACCCCACCATCACCGATCGCAACTACCTGAACGTGAGCCGCGTCTGCGGCCGTGATGACGTGCAGGGCGTGGTGGGCGCCGATTTCGCGAAGTCCAAGGGCTGGAAGACCGCCTACGTGATCCACGACAAGACCACCTACGGCCAGGGCGTGGCGGAGTTCTTCAAGGCCAGCGCCGAGAAGAGCGGCATCAAGGTGCTGGGCTTCGAGGGCACCGAGGAGAAGTCGAACTTCGACCCCATCCTC
This sequence comes from Candidatus Nitrosocosmicus sp., assembly GCA_035654455.1. GTDB lineage: Bacteria > Methylomirabilota > Methylomirabilia > Rokubacteriales > CSP1-6 > DASRWT01. The sequence continues at coordinate 18,216 of DASRWT010000094.1, forward strand.
ACCCCCATCAAGGCCAAGAACCCCGACCTGATCTACTTCGGCGGCATCTACGATCAGGCGGCCCCGTTCTTCAAGCAGGCGCGCGAGAAGGGCGTCAAGGCCGCCTTCATGGGACCGGACGGCATGGACTCCTCGGATCTCACCAAGATCGCCGGCGCCGCGGTGAAGGGCATGTTCTACACCTCGGTGGCGGGCCCGGTGGACGTGTATCCCGCGGCCAAGGCGTTCAAGGCCGAGTACAAGGAGAAGTTCAAGAAGGACCCGGAGCCCTTCGCGGCGCAGGCCTATGACTCGGCCGCGCTCGGGCTGAAGGCCATCGAGGCCGCCGCCAAGGCGGCGGGCGGGAAGGTGCCGAGCCGCGAGCAGGTGTCGGTGCAGGTCCGCAAGGCCAAGTACTCCGGCTTGACCGGCTCCGTGGAGTTCGACGAGAAGGGCGACCCCAAGAAGGCGCTGTACTTCGTCCTGCAGGTGGCCAACGAGGATCCGGCCAAGTGGGGCGAGAACAAGGAAGTGAAGCGGCTGTCCATCGCAGCGCCGCCGCTGAAGAAGTCCTAAACATCCGAGCGCACCCTCGAGGGGGAGGGGCCGGCTAGCGGCCCCTCCCCTTTTTTGGTTTTCGGGGTTCCATGGACTTCGAGCTTCTCGTCGGGATCTTCCCGCAGGTCCTCCTCGACGGCCTGATCCTGGGCTTCATGTACGCCCTGATCGCGCTGGGGTACACCATGGTGTACGGTGTGCTCGAGTTCATCAACTTCGCCCATTCCGAGATCTTCGTGGTGGGCGCCTTCGTGGGCGTGGAGGTGCTCCTCACCTTCAAGGCGATGGGACTGCTCGAGGTCCTCTCGCCCTTTCTCGTCCTCATCGTGGTGCTGCTGGTGGGCATGCTGGCGAGCGGGCTCCTCGCCGTCTCCGTGGAACGCATCGCCTACCGCCCGCTGCGCGGCGCGCCCCGGCTGATCCCGTTGATCTCCGCCATCGGCGTGTCCTTCTTCCTCCAGGACGCGGTCCGCCTCTTCGAGAGCATCTGGCGGAACGCCTTCAACCTCGTTTACCCGACCATGGACACCCTGAACCTGCGCTTCGAGCTCACCGAGACCATCGACGTCTCGGTGAAGTCGCTGGTGGTCATCGTGGCCTCGCTGCTCATGCTCTGGGGACTGCACGCGCTCGTGAACCGCACCAAGATCGGCAAGGCGATCCGCGCGGTGGCGGAGGATCAAGCCACCGCGAGCCTCATGGGCATCAACGTGAACCGGATGATCTCGCTGACCTTCCTCATCGGCGGCGCCATGGGCGGGGCGGCGGGCGTGCTGTTCGGCGTGCAGTACAGCCTGGTGAACCCCTACACGGGCTTCATCCCCGGGCTCAAGGCTTTCACCGCCGCCGTGCTGGGCGGCATCGGCAATATCCCGGGCGCGATGCTGGGCGGGCTCGTGCTGGGACTGCTCGAGGCCTTCGCGGCGTCCTACCTCTCGCTCCTCACCGGCGGCGCCTTCGGAGCCGAGTACAAGGACATCTTCGCCTTCTCCATCCTCATCCTCATCTTGATCTTCCGCCCCAAGGGCCTCCTCGGCGAGGTCGTGCGGGAAAGAGCATGATCAAAGGACTGCTCGACCGCCCGCCGACGGCCATCGCGATCACGGTGGGCCTCCTGGCTGTCACCGCCTACTCGGTCTCGCATTTCCCGCGCTCGATCGTGGTCTTCATGCTTTTCCAGGCCTCGATCCTGGTGCTCTATTTCGCGCGGATGCCCGGCGCGCTCAAGGGGCTTCTCGCCGCCGGCACGCTGGGTGTGCTCATGCCCGTGCTGGGCACCATCAACGGGTACTACCTGGAAATCGTCATCCAGGTGGGCATTTTCGTGGCGCTCGCCCTCGGGCTCAATATCGTGGTGGGACTGGCCGGCCTGCTGGACCTCGGCTACGTGGCCTTCTTCGCGGTGGGCGCCTATACCTGGGCCGTCTTCGGCTCGCCCCAGGCCAACCAGTTCATCGCGGGCGGGCTCTTTCCCGTGCCCGCGGGATGGTTCTTCCTTTTCCTTCTCCTCGGCGTGGGCGTGGCGGCGGGCGCGGGCATTCTCCTGGGGCTTCCCGTGCTGCGGCTCCATGGCGATTATCTGGCGGTGGTGACGCTGGGCTTCGGCGAGGTGATCCGCGTCCTCGCCAATAACCTCGACAAGCCCATCAACTTCACCAATGGGCCCAAGGGCATCACACCCATCTCGCGGCCGCCCATCTTCTTCGAGCCGGCTCTGCGTCTGGTGGGCATCGATCCCGATCCCAACCTGATCTATCCCCTGTACCTCTACTTCATCGTGCTCGCCATCGTGGGCATCACCGTGCTGGTGAATCGCCGGCTCGAGGACTCGCATATCGGGCGCGCCTGGGAGGCCATCCGCGAGGACCAGACGGCGGCGCAGGCCATGGGCGTGCCCCTGGTGCGGATGAAGCTCCTCGCCTTCGCCTGTGGCGCGTCCTTCGCGGGCGCGGTGGGCGTGCTCTTCTCCGCCAAGCAGGTCTTCATCAACCCCGAGTCCTTCACCTTCATGGAGTCCATCGGCGTCCTCGCCATGGTGATCCTGGGCGGAATGGGCTCCATCCCGGGCGCCATTCTCGGCGCCACCGTGGTCACCGTGCTCAACCTGCAGGTGCTGAAGGGCCTGTCCCTCTGGCTGAACGAGCTGCGGAACGCGGGGACCACCATCTTCGGCTGGAGCATGACCAACTGGCCCACCCAGCTCGAGCCCGCGAAGTACGAGCGAATGGTCTTCGGCCTCATCCTCGTGCTCATGATGATCTTCCGGCCTCAGGGCATCCTCCCCGCGCGCCGGCGCCACCGGGAGCTCACGGACCGCACGGGCGAGTCCCGCTAGCATGGCGGTGATCCTCGAGGCCCGCGGCATCACCAAGCGCTTCGGCGGCCTCACCGCGCTCGACTCCGTCGACTTCACCCTCGAAGAAGGCCACATCGCGTCGATCATCGGCCCCAACGGCGCCGGCAAGACCACCTTCTTCAATGTCTTCACCGGGATCTATGTTCCCGAGGAAGGCGTGGTCACCTTCAAGGGCACCCCCGTGCTCGGCAAGCGCCCCGACCAGATCACCGCGCTCGGCCTCTGCCGGACCTTCCAGAACATCCGCCTCTTCTCAAACATGACCGCGGTGGAGAACGTCCTCGTCGGCATGCATAGCCGGGTGCCGCTGGGTCTCTGGGACGTCCTGGGACGCGGTCCCCGCTGGGCGCGTACGGAGCAGGAGCTCTGGGCGCGCTCCGCCGAGCTGCTGTCCGTGGTGGGGCTGCGGGCGAAGGCCAATGAGCTGGCCCGCAATCTTCCCTACGGCGACCAGCGCCGGCTCGAGATCGGGCGCGCGCTGGCCTCGCGCCCGTCGGTGCTGCTGCTCGACGAGCCCACCGCGGGGATGACCCAGGGCGAAGCGCGCGGCCTCATGGATCTCCTCCGCCGCCTCGTGCGCGAGCTGGCCCTCACCGTCCTGCTCATCGAGCACAACATGCGCGTGGTCATGGCGGTGTCCGACCACGTCACGGTGCTCGACTATGGCCAGAAGATTGCGGAGGGCGTGCCCGCCGAGGTGCAGCGGAACCCGCGCGTGGTCGAGGCCTACCTGGGACGGCGGAAACCGGCGGTGACGCCGGGAGCCGCCGGTGCCTGAGGCCGCCATGCTGGAGGTCCAGGACCTCCACGTCTACTACGGGGAGATCCATGCCCTCAAGGGCGTGTCCTTCCGCGTGGGCCAGGGCGAGATCGTCACCCTCCTCGGCAATAACGGGGCCGGCAAGACCACCACGCTCAAGACGCTCTCCGGGCTCCTGGCGCCCCGCCGCGGAGACGTGCGGCTGGAGGGCGCTTCCCTCCTGGGCATCGCGGCGCATGACATCGTGCTGCGCGGCATCACCCATGTGCCGGAGGGCCGCCGCATCTTCAACCGCCTCACCGTATTCGAGAACCTGGAGATGGGCGCCTACACCCGCTCCGACCGGGCCATCGCGGAGGATATCGAGCGTGTGTTCGCGATATTCCCGCGCCTCAAGGAGCGGCGGGTCCAGGTGGCGGGCACGCTGTCCGGCGGGGAGCAGCAGATGCTCGCCATCGGCCGCGCGCTCATGGCGCGCCCGCGTCTCCTGCTCCTCGACGAGCCCTCCATGGGCCTGGCGCCCGTCCTCGTCGAGCAGATCTTCGACACCGTGCAGACCATCAACCGGCAAGGCGTGACCATTCTTCTCGTCGAGCAGAACGCGGCCATGGCGCTGTCCATCGCGGGCCGCGCCTACGTGCTCGAGACGGGAATGGTCGCGCTCCAGGGCCCCGCGGGGGAGCTCGCCGGCAATCCCGAGGTCCGCCGCGCCTATCTCGGCGAGGGGACGGAGACCGCACCGTGAGAACAAAAGGACTGACGTACGAGGAGCATCAGGTCGGCGCCACCTACGAGACCCTCGCCCGGACCGTCTCGGAGGCCGACATCTGCGCCTACGTGAACCTCTGCGGCTTCAACGAGCCGCTCTTCTACGATATGGAGTACGTGGCGCGCGAGTCGGTCTTCAAGGGCAAGCCCTCGCCGGGGGCGTTCACGTTCTCACTTTCCGAGGGGCTGATCATGCAGACGGGGCTGATCCACGGCACCGGCATGTCCTATCTCGGCGGGGAGATCCGCATCGTCTCCCCGGTGCTGGCGGGCGACACCATCCACGTCACCGTCACCATCTCGGACAAGCGCGAGACCAAGAAGCCGGACCGCGGCATCGTGTCTTACACGCATACGGTGATGAATCAGCGCGGGGAAGTCGTGCTGGAGGCGCAGGTCAAGCGCATGATCAAGCGGGCGCCCGTGAAGGCTTGATGCGCGTCCTCGGCCGGGAGGACCTGGAGCGGCTCCTCACCCCGGCCGATGTCGTGGGCGCGGTCGAGCTGGCCTTCCGCGAGCATGCGGCCGGGCGCGGGCGCACCCTGCCCCGGGCCGTCCTGCCCATGCGTGGCACGGGACTCTTCCTCGCCATGGTGGGGAGCCTGCCCCGGCAGCGCGCCCTCGGCACCAAGCTGGTGACGGTGGTGGAGGCGAACCGCGGGCGCGGCCTCCCCACCCTCCACGCCACCTATCTCCTCACCGATCCGGTGACGGGGGTCCCGCTGGCCCTCATGGAGGCGGGCTTTCTCACCGCCATCCGGACCGGGGCGGCCTCCGCCCTCGCCGCGCGCTACCTCGCGCGGCGGGACAGCAAGGTGGTGGCCTGCTTCGGGGCGGGCATACAGGCCCGCTACCAGCTCCTCTGCCTCCAGGCCGTGCTGCCCTTGGAGCGGGTCACCGTGGTGGGACGCGCGCCCGACCGCGCCCGCGCCTTTGCCGGCCGGATGGCGCGCGAGCTCGGCATCCCCGTGGAAACCACCCGTGACCGCCGCGCGGCGGTGGCCGGGGCCGACCTCGTGACCTGCGCCACCACCTCGCCCACCCCCGTCTTCGACGGGCGGGACGTCCGGCCCGGCACGCATGTGGACGCGGTGGGCGCCTTCCGGCCGGCCACCCGCGAGGTCGATACCGGGCTGGTGCGTCGCGCTCACGTGGCGGTGGATACCTACGAGGGAGGCTGGGAGGAGGCGGGGGATCTCCTGATTCCGCTGAAGGCCGGCGCCATCACCCGCCGGCATATACGGGCCGAGCTGGCCGAGCTGGTGTCCCGGCGGAAGCGGGGGCGGACGGCGCGGGAGCAGATCACGTTCTTCAAGTCGGTCGGCTTCGCCCTGGAAGATACGGCCACGGCACGTCTGGCTTATGATCGAGCCGTGGCGGCGAACGTCGGCATCGAGGTGGCCTTCTGAGCGAATCCGGGCGCATCGTCCAGATCAGCGTCTCCCCGGGTGGGGTGCCGAAGCATCCGGTGGAGACGGCGGAGGTGACGGTGGGCGGCGTCGCCGGCGATGCCCAGCGTGAGCGGGAGTTCCACGGTGGCCCGGACCGCGCGCTCTGCCTCTTCTCGATGGAGCTGATCCGCACCCTGCAGGCCGAGGGGCACCCCATCGCGCCCGGTCAGATCGGCGAGAACCTCACCGTGGAGGGGCTCGACTGGGACAAGGTGGCGCCGGGGGCCCGTCTCCTCCTGGGCGAGGACGTCCTGGTGGAAGTCACCCGCTACACGAGTCCCTGCGCCAGTATCCGCACCTCGTTCCGAGGGGGCGAGTACGCGCGCGTCTCCCAGAAACGGCACCCGGGCGCGAGCCGCGTCTACGCGCGCGTGCTCCGGACGGGGGCCATCCGCCGCGGCGACCCCGTGCGCCTCCTCCCGTGACCGCGCGGGCCGCCGACGCCGTCATCATCGGCGGCGGGATCACCGGGGTCTCCATCGCCTTCCAGCTCGCCGGGCTGGGCCTCCGCCGGGTGCTCGTGCTCGAGAAGAAGTTCATCGGCGCCGGCGGCACCGGCCGCTCGGTGGGGATCATCCGCCAGCTGTATCCCACCCGGGAGACCAGCGAGATGGTGCTCCGCTCGCTGGCCGTCTTCGAGCGATTCGGCGAGGCGGTGGCGGGGGCGTCGGGCTTCATCCGGTCCGGCGTCCTCATCGGCGTCTCGCCCGCCATGCGCCCGACGCTCGAGAAGACGCTGGCGCTCCAGCGCTCGGTGGGCATCCGCGCCGAGATCGTCGAGCCGGGCGACCTCTCCCGGATCGAGCCGCGCATCGACCCCGCCGGGCTCGGCGCGGTGCTGTGGGAGCCGGGCTCGGGCTACGGCGATCCGTCCGCGGTGACGGCCGGCTATGCCGAGGCGGCGCGGAAGCGCGGCGCCGTCATCGAGCAGGGGGTGGAGGTGGTGGCCATCCGCCAGTCGGGCGGCCGGGTGGCCGGCGTCGACACCGCCGCCGGTGACCGCATCGACGCGCCCGTCGTCATCAACGCCGCCGGCCTCTGGTCGCCGCGCGTGGCGCGTCTGGCCGGGCACGAGCTGCCCATCATCATCGGCCGCCATCCCGTGTTCATCGTCGAGCGCGACGCGGCCTTCGGCCCCGCGCACACGGTCTATCTCGACCTGGCCGGCGGCTCCTACGCGCGCCCCGAGACCGGCGGCCTCACCCTGACCGGCTCGCTCACCGACGACGAGACCGAGCATCCGATGGACGCGGACCTCCTGGGCAGCGAGGCGGGCTTCGACGAGGCCAGCGCCGTGCTCGCCCGGACCGCGCGCGCCATCCCCGCCCTCGCCGACTCGCGCTTCAGCCGCGGCTATGCGGGGGCCTTCGACATCACCCCGGACTGGATGCCCATCCTCGACGAATCGCCGCTGCCCGGCCTCTACGTGGCGACGGGGATGTCAGGGCACGGCTTCAAGCTCGCGCCCGCGGTGGGGGAGATGATGGCGGCCCTGGTCACCGGGGCCCGGCCGCCGGTGAGCCTGGCGCCATTCCG
>DASRWT010000095.1:0-2202 GCA_035654455.1 Candidatus Nitrosocosmicus sp.
TGGAGCCCCGGATGATACCGCGGCGATCCCTACAACTTCTTACCACTACCCTTCAGCAGATAGTACCCGCCGATCGGACGCTCCGGCGCGGCCCGAAGAAAAGCCAGATGGTGTCCCGATTGCGGTGGAAATAGCGGCGCGGCTTCCGGTCATTCAATGATCTGGTCCGCCCGCGCCAGCACCGACGGCGGGATCGTCAGGCCGAGGGTCCTCGCGGTCTTCAGGTTGATCACCAGCTCGAACTTCGTGGGCTGCTCCACAGGCAGGTCGCCGGGCTTGGCCCCTTTGAGAATCCTGTCCACGTAGGTAGCGGCGCGCCGACTCAAATCAGTCAGGCTCGCTCCGTAGGACATGAGGCCCCCGGTATCCACAAGGTCCCTCCATGGGTACACGGCCGGCAGCCGATGCCTTGCCGCCAGGTCCAGGAGGCGTCTATGCTCTCTGCGGAACATGTTGTTTGGCAGCACAGTCAGAGCGCCCGCACGCGCCCTGGTCATGTCCGAGAACGCTCGGCCCAAATCGGCGGGATCTCGCGTCGCCTCAACGAATTGAACCCGCACCTTCAGCCCCCGTGCCGCGACTTCTGCTCCCGTCAGCATCTCCTTTTCCGTGCGTTCGCCGTAAACACCTGGCAGCCAGAGGACAGCAACCTGGCCGACCCCCGGGACGGCCTGCGTGAGCAATTCAAGACGCTTGCCGACGAGCTCCGTGCTGAGGCTGTCTAACCCCGTGACATTGCCGCCCGGCCGCGCAAGGCTGGTGACGAGCCCGCTCCCAACCGCATCGGCGGCAGTGGCGAAGACAATGGGGAGGGTTCTGGTCGCTTGCTTGGCGGCGAGGGGGACGACGGTGTTTCCTCCTTCGGTCACGATGACATCAACCTTGAGCGCAACCAGTTCGGCCGCGAGAGCCGGGAGCCGCTCGACCTTCCCCTCGGCATCCCGGTATTCGATCACGAGGTTGCGACCCTCGACGTAACCGAGGTCACGCAGTCCTTGACGGAAGGCCTCGCGCAGGTGGGGGCCAGTGGCCAGGTTGGGCGACAGGTAGCCTATGCGAGCCACCTTGGCCGCCTGCTGGGCCTCGGCAGCGAGCGGCGCGGCGAGGAGGCTCAAAGCGAGGACAGCGATGACGGCAACCCCTCTGATCATCATGCCGCCACCGCCGTGTGCTGGCTGACCATCGCAGCGATCCTGAGGAAGCGAAAGAACGTGAGGAGCTCGCGGCTCAGGCGCGGTAGCGCGCCAGCGCCTTCGGGTCCAGCTCGACGCCGATACCCGGCCGCTCGGGCACGAGCACGCAGCCATCGGCGATGCGGAGCGGCTCGGTGAAGAGCCCCTGCCACCAGTCCATGTGCTCGAGGATGAGCGCGTTGGGCGCCGCCGCCAGCACGTGGCAGGAGGCCTCCATGAAGAGGTGGGAGGACACGGGCTGGCCGTAGGCGCGGCAGAGATCGCCCGCGCGGCGGTACTCCGTGATCCCGCCCATGCGCTGGAGATCGGGCATGAGCACGTCGGCGGCGCGCACGTCCAGGTGGCGCTTCATGCCGAGGCTGCCGTAGTCGGATTCGCCGGTGGCGATGCGCATGGTGAGCGCGGCGGCCACACGCGCGCAGCCCTCGAGATCCTCGTAGGGCAAGGGCTCTTCCAGCCAGTAGAGGTCGGCGGCCGCCTCCAGCTCGCGGCCCACGCGGATGGCGGTGGGCTCGTCCCAGCCCTGGTTCACGTCGGCCATCAGCTTGATGTCGGGGCCCAGCGCCTCACGCAGGAGCCGCGCGCGCTCCACGTCCACGCGGGGGTCGGGGCCGCCCACCCGCATCTTCATGGCGCGGTGGCCCTGAGCCTGGAACTTCTCCGCCTCGGCGAGGAGCTGGCCCACGGAATAGTCGATCCAGAGGCCGGAGGACGCATAGGTGGGCACGCGCGTCCGCTCGCCGCCGAGGTAGCGATAGAGCGGAAGCCCCGCCGCGCGCGCGGCCAGATCCCAGCATGCGGTGTCCAGGGCCGAGAGCGCGATCATCGCCAGGCCCGAGTGGCCGATGAAGTTGATGGACCGCCAGGCCGCCTCGAAGTGGGCCACCACGCCCGACGGGTCCTTGCCCTCGTAGAAGGGCACGAGGTCTTCCACCAGCGCGGCCAGCGCTTCGGCGCGCCGGGCGCCGAAGGCGAAGCAATAGCCCGAGCCCACCGCGCCCGCGTCGCT
>DASRWT010000096.1:0-31986 GCA_035654455.1 Candidatus Nitrosocosmicus sp.
TTGTCGCGGACCTGGCCGAGGTCGCGCACCAGCTCGGGGCGAAAGTGCGCGGTGAAGGAGCGCGGGGCGGCGGCCTTTTCTCCGGCCTCGACGGGCCGCCCTTCCGCGCGCCACCGGGCGAGTCCGCCATCCAGCACCGCCACGCGATCGTGACCGAACACGCGGAAGGTCCACCAGACGCGGGCCGAAGCGCTCATGCCCTTACCGCCATAGACGATCACGCGGTCACCCGCTCCGATGCCCAGTTCGCCCATCGACTTCGCGAAGGCGTCAGGCGTCGGGAGCATGTGAGGCAGGGGCGAGGACGTATCGGCGATCTCGTCGATGGGGAAGAAGACGGCGCCGGGGATATGCGCCTGCCGGTACTCGGCATGGGCGTCGCGCTTGAGATGCGGGAGATAGTTGGTGGCGTCCACCACCCGCAGGTCGGGCTCGCCCAGGTGAGCGGCGAGCCACTCCGTGCTGACGGTGAGCGGAAACGCCTCCGGGCTCATCGGGTCGCGGGCGTGCCGGGCAGGAGGGCGTGCGGGCTGCGGCCCTCCATGTCGAGCGCCTCCTCCCAGCGGAGATAGGCCTCCATGGCGGCGCGGCCGCGCTCGTAGGGCTTCAGCACGATGTCGTCCGCCTCGTCGGCGAGCCGCGTGGCGCCCGTCTCCACCGGCTGCCCCGCCCCCTGCCAGGCGCGCACGCCGCCCGCGAGGACGCGGACCGACGAGTACCCGAGGCGACCGAGCGTGGCGGCGGCGAGGGTGGACTGCGCGCCGTCGGCGCAGGTGACCACGACCGCGCGCGCCCGGTCCGGCGCCACGCCGCCGATGCGCGTCTCGAGACGGCTCCGGCAGATCCAGGCCGCGCCGGGCACGTGCGCCCGCAGATAGACGTCGCTCGGGTCCACGCTGACGACGACGGCGTCCCCCAGCGCGCCCGGCGCCACCGTCGCCACGCCCGCCCGCGCGGCGTCCAGCCCCCAGACCGCGGGCACCGGATGGCCGGACTCCACGTCTCCGCCGGCCGCGGTCCAGGCCGGGAGCCCGCCCTCGAGATAGGCGATATTGGGGAACCCGAGCCGCTTGTACCACGCGGTGGACAGGGCGGCGCGGCTGCCGTCGTCGCACGCGAAGACGATCTGGGCGCCGCGCACCGCGAGGTAGTCGTCGATGGCCTGCACCGCCTGGCCGCCGGGCGCCCACACGGCGCCCGCGGGATGCCCGGCCGCGTACTCCTCGGTGGTGCGCACGTCGAAGACGTAGAGGTTCTCCACCGCTCGCCGCCCCTGCATGTCGCGCACCTGCGCCGCCGTCACGCCACGCAGGCCGTCGCTCTTCACGATGCGCTTCGCCACCTCGGCGGCCACCGCCCGGCCGCGCGAGGACGGCGGGGGCGCCCAGCGCTCGGCGCCCCGCTCGAGCTCGAGCCCCGCCAGCTGCCAGCCCATGGTCCCGTTCTCGAGCGCGATGATCGGGTTGGGCAGGCCCATGCGGCGCAGCGACTCCGCGCCGATATAGGAGCGCGTGCGCCCGCCGCAGTGGACGATGATGGTCTGGTCGGGGCGCTTCACCAGCTCGCCGATGCGCAGCACCAGCTCGCCGCCGGGCATGCTCCAGGCGCCGGGAATGCAGCCGCGGTGATATTCCTCCGGTGTGCGCGAGTCCACGATCACCATGTCGTCGCCGCCGGCGATCCGCTTGGCGAGATCCGGGCAGGACACCTGCGGGGTCTTCCACTCGTGCAGCGCGCGCTCGCCGAAAACTTTGCTCGGCACATTGAGGCCCTGCACCGTGGACCGGTTCTCGGCCCGCCAGGCGCCCAGTCCGCCCGCGAGCACACCGACATCGGTATAGCCCATCGCCGCCAGAGTGGGCCGGGCCAGCTCGGACAGGCTTCCGTCCTCGTCGATGAGGACGATGGGGGTAGATCTCGCGGTGACGAGGCCGGGCAGGCGGGTCTCCAGCAGCCGCCGGGGCAGCGACGTGGTCCAGTAGATGTGGCCCCGCTCGTAGGCGGCGCGCTCGCGCAGGTCGAGCACGGCGTGGGGCGCGGTCCCGCTCATCAGGGCGCCGAGGGCGGCGGGCGTGACGATGGCGCTCATCGCGCCGCCGGCTCGACGGGCTGCTCGAGCTTCTGCAGGGCGGGCATCACCTCACGGGCGAAAAGACGCATGTTCCGCTCCGCCTCCGTCCACGGCATCCCGGCATAGGAGAAGACGCCCACGTAGTGCGTGTTGCCGGTGCGCCGGCGGATGTCGAGGATCTTCTCGTAGCACTGCTCGGGCGTGCCCCAGACCTGAAGGTTCACGAAGAAGTCCACCACGGTGTCCTCGCCGTAGGTGTGGATCTTCTCGGTCATCTTGCCGTAGTACTCGTAGCCCTTGGTCTTGACGAGGTGGTCGTCGCCGAACCGGTAGTGGGCGAGCACCGACTGGAAATAGCCGCCGATATAGCGGCGCGCCATCTCGCGGGCCCGGTCGGCATTCTCATCGCAGAAGGTCCAGCCCGCGGAGATGGGCGGCGGCGCCTCCACCCCGTTGACCTGGCGGTACAGCGCGCGATAGTCGTCCAGCTCCTTCGCCACCTCGGGCCAGGGCTTCTGCGGGATGATCAGGATGCCCACCCCCAGCTCGGCCATGATGCGCGCCGACTCCGGCGACACCGCCGCCGCGTAAGTGCGGCCGCGGAAGGACTTGAAGGGCGCGGGCCGGATGGCCGCGCGCGGCTGCTTCACATAGGTGCCGTCGTACTCGCAGAAGCCCGTCTCGAGCCCGCGCAGCAACATCTGGGCGCTCTCCACGAAGCGCGGGCGCGACTCGTCCATGGACTGCCGGAACCCGTCGAACTCCACCTTGCCCGCGCCGCGGCCCAGCCCCAGGATCAGGCGCCCGCCCGACATGTTGTCGAGCATGGCAATCTCCTCCGCCACGCGCATGGGATCGTGCCAGGGCAACACCACCACCATGGAGCCGAGCTGGATGCGCTCGGTCCGCCCCGCCATGTAGGTGAGGAACTGCAGCACGTCGGGGCACATGGTGTAGTCGGTGAAGTGATGCTCGACGCCCCACACCGACTCGAAGCCCAGCGGCTCGGCGAGGTCGGCCAGGCGCAGCTCGCCCTGGTAGACCTCGAAGTCGCTGCGCGCCTGGCCGGGGTTCTGGAAGACCGCCGCGAGGCCGACGTGCATCAGGCGACCTCGAACAGCCCCGCCGCCCCCATCCCGCCGCCGATGCACATGGTGCAGACGACGTACCTGGCGCCGCGGCGCTTGCCCTCGATGAGGGCGTGGCCGACCATCCGCGCCCCCGACATGCCGTACGGGTGGCCGATGGAGATGGCGCCGCCGTCCACGTTGAGCCGCTCGTCGGGAATGCCGAGCCGGTCGCGGCAATACACCACCTGCACCGCGAAGGCCTCGTTCAGCTCCCAGAGATCGATCTGGTCCATCTTGAGCCCGAAGCGCTCCAGGAGGCGCGGCACCGCGAACACGGGGCCGATGCCCATCTCATCCGGCTCGCAGGCGGCCACCGTGTAGCCGCGGAAGATGCCGAGCGGCTTGAGGTTGCGCTTCTCGGCGAGCTTGGCGTCCATGACGATGCAGGCGGAGGCGCCGTCGGAGAGCTGGCTCGCATTGCCCGCGGTGATGAAGCCCTTCTCGCCCATCACCGGCTTGAGCGCGGCCAGGCCGGCCAGCGTGGTGTCCGGGCGATTGCCCTCGTCCTGCTTGAGGGTGACCTCCTCCTCGCGCGTCTCGCCGGTGGTCTTGTCCTGGACCATCTTCTTCGTCTTGAGGGGGACGATCTCGGCCTCGAAGCGCCCCGCCTTCTGCCCGGCGGCGGTACGCTGCTGGCTGGACAGCGCGTACGCGTCCTGGACCTCGCGGGTGATGTAGTAGCGATTGGCCACCACCTCCGCGGTCTCGATCATCGGCATGTACACCTCGGGCTTGTGCTCGTCCAGCCACGGCTCGTGGATGCGGAAGTTGTTGAAGTGCTCGTTCTGCACGAGGCTGATGGACTCCACGCCGCCGGCGGCCATGATGGGCACCCGGTCCACGATGACGCGCTGGGCGGCCATCGCGATGGCCTGCATGCCCGAGGAGCAGAAGCGGTTCACCGTCACCCCGCCGGTGGTCACCGGCAGGCCGGCGCGCAGCGCGGCCTGCCGCGCGATGTTCTGGCCGGTGGCGCCCTCGGGGAGCGCGCAGCCGAGGATCACGTCTTCCACCTCGCCGGGCTCGATACCCGCGCGCTGGACGGCGCTGGCGATCACGTGGCCGGCGAGGGTGGCGCCGTGGGTATTGTTGAAGGCGCCGCGGTAGGCGCGGCCGATCGGGGTGCGCGCGGTCGAGACGATGACGGCATCTGCCATGGAAGGATCCTCCTCGAGGCTATTGGTCCGGCGGAACCATCTTGCCTGACTCGCCGGGTGGGGGCAAGATCGGGGCCCGTGCCCTCCGTCACGCGCTTCGACGACCCTGCCCTGCCCGGTCCGCCGGTGCGCGGCTGGCTGCATCGCCCGGCCGATGCTCACGGCGACGGCCTCGTGCTCGCCCACGGCGCCGGGGGCAATGCCGAGGCGCCGGTGCTCGTCGAGATGGCCGCCGCCTTCGCCGACGCGGGCTGGACGGTGCTGCGCTGCGATCTCCCCTTTCGCCAGGAGCGGCCTACCGGGCCGCCCGCGCGCGGGCGGGCCGGGCGCGACCGCGCGGGACTGCGCAATGCCGTGACCGCGCTTCGCGCGCTCGCCCCCGGACCCCTCGTGCTGGGCGGCCACTCCTACGGTGGCCGCCAGGCCTCCATGCTGGCGGCGGAGGTCCCCGGGCTCGCCGACGCGCTGCTGCTCCTCTCCTATCCGCTGCACCCGCCGGAGCGGCCGCGCGAGCTCCGCACCGCGCATTTCCCCGCGCTGACCATCCCGGTGGTATTCGTCCACGGCACGCGCGATCCCTTCGCCACGGTTTCCGAGCTGGAGACGGCGCGGCAGAGCCTGTCCGCCCCCACCGCGCTCGTGGTGGCCGAGGGCGCGGCCCACGATCTCGCCGCGGGCGCGCGGGGCCGGGCCCGCGTGGCCGGCCTCGCCGGGGAAGCCCTCACCGCCCTGCGCGCGCTGCTGAAAGAGAAGACCCCGTGAACGAAGACGAGGCGTACCGCGAGCTGCTCGGTGACGATCCCGCGCGGGTCGCGCGCGCCGAGGCCGCGCTGTGGGAGACGTGGACCCATTCCGGCCGCCCCGAGGTGGACCGGCTCCTGCGCGACGGCGTGGCGGCCATGGAGCGGCAGGATTTCCCCCGCGCCGAGGAGCTCTTCGCCCACGTGATCGAGATCGCGCCGGACTTCGCGGAGGGCTGGAACAAAAGGGCCACGGTGCGCTATCTGAGCGAGGACTTCGCGGGCGCCATCGCCGACTGCGTCGAGACCATCACCCGCAAGCCGCGCCACTTCGGCGCGCTGTCCGGCCAGGGGCTCTGCCACATGGCGCTGGGCCAGCATCGGGAGGCGGCCGAGCTTTTCCGCCGCTGCCTGGAGGTGCACCCGAGCCTGGTGGCCGCGCGCCGCAACCTCGCGGTGGCGCTGGGCGAGGCGGTGCGGCTCAACGGCCATCAGAAGAGGCCGAACACCTCCGCCAGCAGCTCGTAGGAGCGCAGGCGCGCCTTGAGCTCGTGGGCGATGGTGACGACGACCACCTCGTCCACACCATAGCCCGCGGCGAGCGCCTCGAGGTGCGCCTTCACCCGGTCCGGCGTGCCTGCCACCGTGCGCGCGCGCGCATTGGCCACGATGGCCAGCTCCGGCGGGCTGAACTCGTAGGCGGCCGCTTCCTCCACCGAGGGGAAGGGCCCGAACCGGCCCGTGTACAGCCGCGTGATGAAGAGATCCCGGCAGCGGGCCAGGCGCTCAGCCTGCTCCTCGGTGTCCGCGCAGATCACGAAGGCGGCCACGCTGGCCTGCGGCGCAGCCAGGCGCGGCGAAGGCCGGAAGCTCTCCCGGTAGGCTCGCGCCGCCTCGGTGCCGCCCTCGGCATTGATGAAATGCGCGTAGGAGAAGGCGGTCCCGAAATGCGCGGCCAGCAGGGCGCCCTCGCCGCTCGAGCCGAGGATCCACAGCGGCGGCGCGGTGGGACCCGCCGGCATGGCGCGGACGCCGGTGAAGGGATGATCGGGCGGCAGCTCGTCATGGAGGAACGCGATGAGGTCGGCGAGCTGCTGAGGGAAGTGCTCCAGCCCCAGCGCTCCCGGGCCCTGGCGCAGCGCCCGCGCGGTGCGCTGGTCGCTGCCGGGCGCGCGGCCGATGCCGAGGTCGATGCGGCCGGGGAACAGCGCCTCCAGCACGCGGAAGTTCTCCGCCACCTTGAGGGCGCTGTAGTGGCTGAGCATGACGCCGCCCGAGCCCACGCGGATGCGCGAGGTCCGGGAGGCGACCTGGCCGATGAGGACCTCGGGGGCGGAGCCGGCCAGCCCGCCGCTGCTGTGATGCTCGGCCAGCCAGTACCGGTGATAGCCGAGGCGGTCCGCCAGCTCGGCGAGCTGCAGCGTCTCCTGGATGGCCTGGGCCGCGGTCCCGCCGCTCCGGATCGGAGACTGGTCGAGGACGCTGAGGATCATGGGAAGCGACGGGGCGCGCCTCTCGACCCCGCCCTCTCCCCCGGCGGGGAGAGGGATGGCGCGGGGCGAGGAAGCGGACGAGCGGAGCTAGGCTCCGCCCACCTTGATGCGCATGGCGTAGAAGGACCGCCAGACGAAGACCATGGACATGACGAAGAACACCAGGGCGAGGAAGTGGGACAGCCCGCTGCCCTGGGTGGCGGTGAGGGTGACGGCCAGCTCCACCGCCAGGAGGCCGAAGAGGGTGGTGAACTTGATCACCGGATTCATCGCCACCGACGAGGTGTCCTTGAAGGGATCGCCAACGGTATCGCCCACCACGCAGGCGGCGTGAAGCGCGCTGCCCTTCTCCTTCAACTCCACCTCCACGATCTTCTTCGCGTTGTCCCACGCGCCGCCCGCATTAGCCATGAAGATGGCCTGGTAGAGGCCGAAGAGCGCGATGGAGATGAGATAGCCGATGAAGAAGTACGGCTCGAGGAACGCGAAGGCCAAAGTCGAGAAGAACACGGTGAGGAAGATGTTGAACATGCCCTTCTGGGCGTACTGCGTGCAGATCTCCACCACCTTCTTGCTGTCGGCCACCGAGGCCTTGGTGGACCCCTCCAGCTTGATATTGGCCTTGATGAACTCCACCGCCCGGTACGCGCCGGTGGTGACGGCCTGGGTGGAGGCGCCGGTGAACCAGTAGATGACGGCGCCGCCGGTGATGAGCCCCAGCAGGAAGGGCGGGTGGAGGAGCGAGAGCTTGTCCAGGTTCTGGGTGAGGCCGTGGGTGAGCACCACGATGATGGAGAAGATCATGGTGGTGGCGCCCACCACCGCGGTACCGATGAGCACCGGCTTGGCGGTGGCCTTGAAGGTGTTGCCGGCGCCGTCATTCTCCTCGAGGAGATGCTTGGCCGCCTCGAAGTTCACGTCGAAGCCGTACTCCTTCTTGAGCGCGCCCTTGATGCCGGGAATGGTCTCGATCACCGACAGCTCGAAGACGGACTGCGCATTGTCGGTCACCGGGCCGTAGGAATCCACGGCGATGGTCACCGGCCCCATGCCGAGGAAGCCGAAGGCCACCAGGCCGAAGGCGAACACCGCCGGCGCCAGCATGAGGGCGGCGAAGCCCATGGTGCTCACCAGGTAGGCCACCCCCATCAGCACCACGATCACCATACCGAGCCAGTAGGCGCTGAAGTTACCCGCCACGAGGCCGGAGAGGATGTTGAGGGAGGCGCCGCCTTCGCGCGCCGAGATCACCACTTCCTTCACGTGGCCCGACTCGGTGGAGGTGAAGATCTTGACCAGCTCCGGGATGATGGCGCCGGCGAGCGTGCCGCAGGTGATGACGGTGGAGAGCTTCCACCAGAGGGTGCCGTCGCCGAGGCCGGGAATGAGCAGGTACGAGGCCAGATAGGTCATGCCCACCGACACGAACGAGGTGAGCCACACCAGATTGGTGAGCGGCTTCTCGAAGTTCATCTTGGTCGCGTTGCCGTAGCGCCCCTTCGCCACCGCCTCGTTGATCAGGTAGGAGGCGCCGGAGGCCACGATCATGAGCACGCGCATGACGAAGATCCACACCAGGAGCTGCACCTGCACCGCGGGCTCCTTCACCGCGAGGATGATGAAAGAGATGAGGGCCACCCCCGTCACCCCGTAGGTCTCGAAGCCGTCGGCGCTGGGGCCCACCGAATCGCCCGCATTGTCGCCGGTGCAGTCGGCGATGACACCGGGGTTCCGCGCGTCGTCCTCCTTGATATTGAAGACGATCTTCATCAGGTCGGAGCCGATGTCGGCGATCTTGGTGAAGATCCCGCCCGCGATCCGGAGCGCGGCCGCGCCCAGCGACTCGCCGATGGCGAACCCGATGAAGCACGAGCCCGCGTAGTCGCCGGGGATGTAGAGGAGGATGCAGAGCATGAGGAAGAGCTCGACCGAGATGAGCAGCATCCCGATGCTCATGCCCGCCTTGAGCGGGATGGCGTAGACGGGATAGGGCTTCCCCTCCAGGCTGGCGAAGGCGGTGCGGGAGTTCGCGAAGGTGTTGATGCGGATGCCGAACCACGCCACCCCGTAGGAGCCCGCGATGCCCACGAGGCTGAAGAGGAGGATGATGACGACCTTGCTGGCCTCGAAGTGCAGCAGGAGGCCGAAGTACAGGACGATGATCACGCCGATGAAGGCCTCCAGGAGCAAGATGAACTTGCCCTGGGTGATCAGGTACGTCTTGCAGGTCTCGTAGATCAGCTCGGAGATCTCCAGCATGGACCGATGCACGGGGAGACTCTTGAGCTGGGCATAGATGACGAGGCCGAAGAGGAGGCCGAGCACGCAGACGCCCAGGCCGCCGGTGAGGAGCGTCCGGCCGCCCACTCCCAGGAACTGGGCCTGCGAGAGGTCCGGGATCTTGATATTGGCCTCGCCGCCGCCGTGAGACGCGGGGGCGGCCGCCGCCGCCGGCGCCGGGGCTTGCGCGAGCGCGGCGTCGGGGACGAGTGAGGCCACGAGCAGGGCCAGGAGGGCAAGCGGCAGGACCGCCCCGATGGCGCTGCGGGTCAATGCGCGAAGCTGGCTCATGTGCGAATTCTCCCTGTGCGGCTCAGAATGGGTGATCCGGGGCAACCGGATACTTATGGCGCATTTCCGAGGCTCACGTCAAGACTGCTGCTTGACGAACTCCGGGTAGAAGGTTCCGAGCTCCTCGCGCACGGGCCCGCGCAGCAGCGCCAGCTCCTCCGCGGTGGGGGTCGGCGAGGCGGGGACGGGCGAGGGCGCGTGCAGGGGAAAGCCGGTCCGGCTCTCCACGTCCGCGAGCGTCACCCCCGGATGCACCGTGCCCAGCTCGAGGCGGCCCCTGGCGCGATCGAACTCGAACACGCAGAGGTCGGTCACCACCGCATGGAGCCCGCCGATCCGGTAGATGCCCTCCGGCGTGGTGCCGGGCGAGGTGATGAAGTCCACCTTGGGCACGAAGACGCGGCGGCTGTGCTCGGTGCGGAAGAGGATGAGGCGCTTGGCCACGAAGGAGAGGATGCCGTTGGCGCGCCCGCCCGGGAGCCGGACGGTGGGCCGGTCGTAGTCCCCGATCACGCTGAGGTTGAAGTTGCCGTGGCCGTCGATCTGCGCGCCGCTGGCGAAGAAGACGTCGAGCCGCCCCCGCACCGCGTAGTTGTAGAACTCCTGCACGCCGCCGTTGAAGGGAAAGTGGGCGCGGCTGCCGAGGAGGATGAGGCGCGCCCCGGGGGCGTGGAGCCGCTTGGCGAGGAGGCAGGCGCCGGCGGGGATGGGCGACACCGACCCCACCGCGATGGTCTCGCCGTCGCGCAGGCGCCGCGCGATGGCGACCGCCATCACCTCGGCGCGGGTGGGCTCCTCGGCGGCGGGGGCCATGCGCGCGCCCGGGTCAGCGGGCCGCGGCGGCGGCGAGGCCGACGCGCTCGAGGTACGCCGCGTGGTCGGGCACCCCGTACACGTAGCGCTCCAGCCAGGCGGCAAAGGCGGCGTCGCTCTCGGCGGCCTTGACGTATTCACGGACGTGGTCGGCGTCCACTGGATATTTGCCCTCGAAGGCGGTGGGATGCGCGCCGCGTGGAGCGTGCACCACCGCGGACACGTGGATGCCGGGGACGAGCACGCCGGTGTGAGGCTCGCGCGTGAGATCGCCCTCCGAGATCTCCTCCACCGTGGCCACCGCGCGCCGCGAGGCCTGCGCGATGAGCTTGGCGTCCAGCACCCCGCTGGTGATCACGTTGCCGTGGCGATCGCCGCGGATACCGTGGAAGACGGCGACGTCGGGCGCGATGGCCGGGACCAGCGCGATCTCTTCACGCGGATCATAGGGATTGGCGAGGACGCGGAAGTCGGGCCGCACCTTCATGTAGTCCGTGCACAGGAGCCCGCGCACCGGCACGAAGGGGACGTTCATCACTCCAGCCTGGAGTGCGCTCATCAAGGCGGGTCAGGAATGCTCGAGGTAGCGGAGGCTCCCCGCCTCCGCCTTGCGCCGGAAGTTGGGGGCGAAGCCGTATTCCATGAAGGACAGGCTCGAGAACTCGATGTCGGCCAGCGCGCCGGCGCCGATCATCATGTCGGCCACCCAGCCCGAGCTGGGAGCGAGCACGAGCCGGAGGTCCCGCCGGCGCTGACGCAGGAGCTCGTGGAAGAACGCCACCGGCTCCATCCGCATGTAGCCGACATAGACGACGCGGTCTCCGTCCCCGACGAGTCGGGCGGCCTCCGCCATGCTCGTGATCACGCCGTTCATGGCCGGAATGGTATCACCTCGGAGCGGACCCCCGGGACCCTAGGAGGCGGCGCCGGCGGGGGGGCTGATCCGGTCGAGATCCACCCGCTCCAGCCAGTAGGTCATCCCCATCTCGTGCAGGAGCGCCGCCGCCGCGTCGAGGTGCCGCCGGGCGACCCCGAACTCACCCGCCCGCCGCGCCAGTCGCCCCAGCCCCAGCCGGCAGCGCGCGAGGAGAGGCCGCATGCCCAGCGCCGTCGCCAGCGCCAGCGCCTCTTCATAGTGCCGGGACGCGCCGCCCAGATCCACCGGCTGCCGCTCGCTCGCCACCACGCCCAGCAGCCGCAGCGCATACACCTGGTTGCCGCGCTCCTTCTGGGACCGCGAGAGCGCGAGCGCGCGCCGGCCTTGCTCGGCCGCCTCGGTGAGCTGCCCGGCCAGCACGTGCACCTCACCCAGGTGCGTCGCGATGAGGGACAGGCGCCCGAGCCGCCCCATGCGCTCCGCGCGCGTCACGCCCTGGGTCGCCAGCGTCACCGCCTCCGCCGCGCGGCCGCCCAGCGCGCGCACGAGGGCCAGATCACCGGCGAAGGGCGGAAACAGCACCGGCACGTCGGCGCAGAGGGCGAGGCCGCGCTCGAGCACGCCTTGCGCGGCGCCGAGCCGGCCGCGGCGCAGCAGCGTGCCGCCCAGGCCGAGACAGGCATAGGCCAGGCTGTACACGTGGCCCGCCGCCTCCGCCAGGCGTACCCCCTCCTCCGCGCGCTCGATGGCCTCGTCGAACTCGCCCAGCTCGGCCAGGCTCCACGCGAGATGGCTGCGCGACATCACCGACGCCAGCCCGGCGAGGCCGAAGGTCTCGTAGCGAAGGTCCCCCTGGACCAGGGCCACGTTCCGCCGCAGGAGGTCCACCGCGCGGGGATAGTCGCCGAGCGAGCGCGTGGCGCCGCCCAGGCTGAAATTGCCCACCACCTGAAGGGTGAGATCCTCGACACGCTCGGCGATGTCGAGGGCCCGCTGGCCCGCCTCGCTGGCGGCCTCGGTGTCGCCGATCTCCCAGCTCATATTGCTCTGATAGGACAGCGCCCGCGCCAGCCGCCGCTCATCCCCCTGCGCGCCCGCGAGCGCCTCCGCTTCCCGCAGGACGCCGAGAGCCCGCGCATGCGCGCCCATCGGGACCAGCGCCGCCCCCAGGTTGAAGCGCAGATCGACCGCGAGCCGCCGCGTCTCGTCCGTGGCGGGGAGATGGCCGAGCGCGTCCAGCGTGCGCTCGAGCCGCTCCACCGCCTCCGGACACGACAGACGCGCGAGGGCGCGCAGCCCGGCCTCGCGGCCGTATTGAACCGCGCGCGTCCACTGCTCCCCCGCGAAGGCGTGGTGGGCGAGGCGCTCGACCTGATCGTCCAGCCGCCCCGCATGCAGCCGCTCGATGGTCTCCGCGATGCGCCCGTGCAGCGCGCGCCGGCCCTCGTGGAGCAGGCTCGCATACGCCACATCATGGGCGAGCGCGTGGCGGAAGGCGTAGATCGGGTCGGGAAAGAGGGTGACCTCGGCGAGCAGCTCGGCGCCGCGCAGCTCGTCGAGTCCCCCGCGCACCCGCTCGGCGGGCAGGTCCACGATGGCCTCGAGCAGCGGCGCCGGCACCTCCTCGCCCACCACCGACGCCGCCTGGAGGAGCCGCTTCTGCTCTGCGGGCAGGCGGTCGATGCGCGCGGCGAGCACCGCGCGCACGCTGGCGGGCACCTCGAGCGTCGCCGCCGGCCGCGCCACGCGATAGGCGCCGCGCTCGCCCGCGAGGACGCCCGAGTCCACGAGGCTTCGCACGCATTCCTCGAGGAAGAGGGGGTTGCCCCGGCCGCGCTCGGCCACGAGCCGGGCGATGGGGCCGGTCTCCTCGGCGGCGCCGAGGAGCGAGTCGAGCAGCGCCTGCGCCGCCGCGGGCGCCAGCGGCTCGAGCCGCAGCCGCGCATATCCCGGCACGCGGCCCCACCGGTCGTCGTGCTCGGGCCGGTAGGTGACCACGAGCAGCGCGCGCGCCGGCATGTGCGTGGCCATGTAGTCGAGCGCTTCCGCGCCCTCGGAGTCCAGCCACTGGAGGTCCTCGAACACCAGCACCACCGGCTGGAGCCGGCACAGGCTCTCCACGAGGCGGACCAGCACCTCCACCGCCCGGTGCCGGCGAGAGCGCGCATCCAGGGCGAGAAACGGGCTCGCCGGAGGCGCGACGCCCAGCAGCCACTGCACGGCGACGATGCCGTCCTCGAGGCCGCGGTCCACCGCCCGCATGCCGGTGGCGATCTTCTCCCGCGCCACCGCGTCGTCGTCGTCGCGCTCGATCTGGAAGAAGCGCCGATTGAGCTCGATGCCGGCGCGATGCCCGACCGCCCGGCCGTAGGAGACGGTGGCCGTCTCCAGCACCAGGGCGCCCCGGGCGCGCGCGAGCCGGGCGAACTCGCGGACGAGGCGCGACTTGCCCACGCCCGCCTCGCCCACCACCGCCACCACCGGGCCGGCCCCGCCCGCGGCGGCGTCGAGCGCGGACAGGAGCGTGTCGCGCTCCGCCTCGCGGCCCACGAAGGGGGAGAGCCCGCGCGTGGCCGCGGCGTCCGCGCGGGACCCCGCGGTGACGGCCCCCGTGACCTCGTGCACCTCCACCGGCGTGTGGAGGCCCCGCACCGGGATGAACCCGAGCGAGCGCGTGGCCACGCGTCCCCCTCCCAGAGCCACCGTCTCCGCGGTGGCGAGGATGGAGCCCGGCTTGGCCATCTGCTCCATCCGCGCGGCGAGATGCACGGTGGGCCCCACCGCGGTATAGGTCATCGAGAGATCGTTCTCGACCGAGCGCACCATCACCTCGCCCGAGTTGAGCCCCACGCGGATCTGCAGGGGCACGCCCGCCGCGCGCTGCATGCGATCCCCGAAGGCGCCGATGCGCTCCTGCATCCGCAGGGCGGCATAGGCGGCCCGCACCGCGTGGTCCTCGTGGGCGAGGGGCGCGCCGAACAGCGCCATGATTCCGTCGCCCATCACCTGGTTCACGGTGCCCTCGTAGCGGTGGACGGCCTCCATCATCTGCTCGAGGACCTGGTCGAGGATATGGCCGGCTTCCTCGGGATCGCGGTCCGCCAGCAGCTCCATCGAGCCCTGCATGTCGGCGAAGAGGACGGTGACCTGCTTGCGCTCGCCGGCCAGCGCCGCGCGCGAGCCGCGGATGCGCTCGGCGAGATGGGCGGGCGTGTAGGCGCCCGGCGATCCGAAGCGCGCGGGATCGGGCGGCGCCACCAGCGGCGTGCCGCACGCGGAGCAGAAGCGGGCCGCGGCGATCGCCGGGTGTCCGCAGCGAGGACAGGCGGTCATGCGGGACGGAGGGCCGGCGGCGCGTGATGGACCACGGCTTTCTAGAGTCGGACACGGGGGCGGCCGCGTCAAGCGAAGCTACTCGCCGAAGCCGCCGCCTTGCCATGCGCGCACGACCTGGCGCATCATCGGTGCGTGTCGAGTCCGCGCGTGCTCCCGGACGGGAAACGGTCGCGCGCGCTCCGCCTGCTCGGGGCCGCCGCGCTGCTCCTTCTCGGCGTCGGCGGCTTCACCCCGCTCGCCAATGGGCTCAACCGCTGGATGGCAGGCCCCCGCGAGCTCCAGCCCGCGCAGGCCATCGTGGTGCCCGGCCGCGGGGGCTCGGACTCGGACGAGGTGCTCACCAATGCCTCGCTCCGCCGGACATTGCGCGCCATCGCGCTGCAGCAGCAGGGCCTCTCACCGCTCATCGTGTTCTCGGGAGAGAACCTCGAGGTCGACGCGCGGGTGCAGCTGGCGCGCGGGCTGGGGATCGCCGCCGAGAGCCTGCTGCCCGCGTACGGCGGCCGCACCACGCGGGAGGAGGCGGTTCTCATCGAAGGCCTGCTGAAGCCGCGCGGCGTCCAGCGCATCCTGCTCGTCGCCGATTCCATCGACATGCCGCGCGCCCGCGCGCTCTTCGAGGCGCGCGGCTTCACCGTGCTCGGGGGGCAGACCTGGGACGGCGGCCCGTCCGATCCCGAGTCGCGCCTGCACCTGCTGCGCGAGATCGCCATCGAGCTCTCCGCCTGGTGCTACTACCGCCTGCGCGGGTGGATCTGAGTGGTCGATTTCGAGACCTTCGTGGGGCCAACGCTGGTGGCGGTGACCTCGCTGGGCGCCTGGGTGGTGGGCACGCGCCGGCTGGGCCTCCCGGGGGCCGGGCTCGCCCCCGCGGGCGCGCGCATGCTCGAGGCGATCGGCCTGCTGCTGGTCTTTCTCGCGCTCAATCTCGGGGTCGGGGCCACCGTGATCCTGGCCTGGCGGAGCGTCACCGGCCATTTCGTCTCGCTGTATATCCTCAACGACGCCACCCTGGGCGTCTTCGCGCTCGTGCAGGCCCTCGTCTTCCACTGGTGGTGGCTGAGAGGCCGAACGGAGTGAGACGGATCGCCTAGAGGAACTGCGTGTCCGGATCCAGCCCGAGCAGAAACTGCCCCACCGTCTCGAAGTGGGCCTGGCGCCCCTGAAGCTGCTGGGTCACCGCGTGGATATCGCGGAAGCGGCGCTCGAAGGCGCCCGCGGTGAAGATGGCGCTGGAGCCCGCCGCCTGATACGCGATGTCCGCCACGTCCTTGGCCTGGTGAATGGCATAGGTGGCGGCGAGGCGAATGGTCATCCGCTGGTCGAGCGTGAGCGCGCCCGAGCGCCCGACTTCTTGCCAGATTTCCCCGAGCGAGGCGACCAGGAACATGCGCGCGGAGCGGAGCTTCGCCTCCGCCTGGGCCACCTGGGACTGCACCACGTGGTTGTCCCGCAGCGTGCGCCGGCCGCCGCGCGGCGTCTTGTCCCGCGCCAGCTCCACGAAGGCGTCGAGCATGGCTCGCGCGAGACCCATGGCCACCGCGGCGAATCCGGAGGCGTAGAGGCTGCCGGAGGGGAAGCAGTAGAGCGCGCCGGGGAGCCGGCGCTCCGCGGGATCGTCGCGCGACACCGAGTACGCGCGCGGCACGAAGAGGTCGGAGACGGTGAAGGCGTCACTGCCCGTGCCCCGCAGCCCGCTCACGTGCCACACGTCCACGATCTCCGCGCGCGCGGCCGGGAACAGCATGGTGCGGCCGTCGGGGCTGCCATCGGGCCGCCGGCGCGGGGAGCCGTCGGCCTCGACGATGGGCGCGTGGCCGCCGAGCCAGGTGGCGTGACGGCAGCCGCTCGCGAAGGACCACGTGCCGGACAGGCGATAGCCGCCGTCCACCGCCACCGCGCGCGCATCGGGCCCGGGCCCCCAGGCGAGCACGGCCTCCCGCGGGCCGAAGATCTCCCGCGCGATCTCCGGCGTCAGATAGGCGCCCACCATGGAGCACCCGGCGGCCTGGCACAGGCACCACGCGGTGCTGCCGTCGACCTTGGCGATGGCCTCGATGACGTGAACGAAGGTGACGGGATCCACCTCGCCTCCGGTGAGGAAGCGGGGCATGAGCAGGCGGAAGAGCACGGCGTCGTGGAGCGCCTCCACCAGGGTGGGAGGAAGCCGGCGGTCCGCCTCGATGGTGTCGGCAAGAGACTCGAGCCGGGGGAGGAGGGCAAGCGCCCGCGCCAGCACCTCGCGGTCGGGGCCCTCGGGTCGCGTCATCGCGCCCCTAATATAGCGCGCGGCGGGGGCAGCGTCAGAACGCGCTTGCCGAATGCTGCCGGGCCGGGCTAGGCTCGGTCCGTCGTGGAGATCCTCGCCATGGTTCGAGCGGGCCGGCTGGTGAGCTGGCTCCTCTTCGTCATGATTCTCGGCGCCGCCCTTCCCGCCGCGTCCCAGCAAGCCGGCAAGGTCTATCGCATCGGCATGCTCGCCAACGCGTTCGAATCCTCCGAGGGTCCGTACTTCGACGAGTTCCTCGACGGCCTGCGGAAGCTGGGATACACGGAGGGCACCAATCTCGTCATCGAGTGGCGGTCGTCCGAGGGCCACTACGATCGCCTGCCCGCTCTGGCCGCCGAGCTGGTGCGTGCCAAGGTGGACATCATCGTGGCCCTGTCGGCGCAGCCGGCGCATGCCGCCGCCGAGGCCACCAAGGTCATTCCGGTCATCTTCATGGTGGTGGCGGATCCCGTTCGGGAGAAGCTCGTGGGCAGCCTCGCCAAGCCGGGCGGCAATGTCACCGGGCTCGCCACCTATGCGCCGGCCGAGCTCACCTCCAAGCGGCTCGCCCTGCTGAAGGAAGCGGTGCCGAAGGCCTCGCGGCTGGCGGTGCTCGCCAATCCTGCCAATTCCCTGCACGTGCAGCTCCTGAGCCAGGAGATTCCGGCGGCGGCGGCGCCGTTGCGGCTGACGACGCTGCCCTTCGAGGTCCGGGCCCCGGCGGACTTCGAGGGCGCCTTCGAGGCGGCGGCGCGCGAGCGCGCGGACTCGCTCTATGTCCTCGGAGACCGCCTCGCCTTCGTCCACCGCATCCAGCTCGCGGAGCTGGCCGCCCAGCGCCGCCTGCCCACCATGTTCACGCTCAAGTCGGCGGTGGAGGCCGGCGGGCTCATGTCGTACGGGCCGCGGCTCGGCGATATCTTCCGCCGCGCCGCCACCTACGTGGATCGCATCCTGAAGGGCGCCAAGCCGTCCGAGCTCCCGGTGGCCCAGCCGCCGAAGTTCGAGCTGGCGGTCAATCTCAAGACCGCGCGCGTGCTGGGCCTCCCCATCCCGGACTCGCTGGTCAAGCGGGCCGACGAGGTGATCCGCTGACTCTCCTCCGTCCACGGCGCCTCGCGTCGGGCCAGACCGTCGGCCTCGTCGCCCCCTCGGGCGCGCCCAATGAGCCCGACCGGGTCCGCTTCGCCATCGATGCGCTGCAATCCCTCGGCTTTCGCGTGCGCCCCGGCAAGCACGTCTTCGATCGCGAAGGCTATTTCGCGGGCGCGGATGCGGACCGCGCCGCCGATCTCCAGGCGATGTTCGCGGATCCCGCGGTCGATGCGCTGTGGTGCGTGCGGGGCGGCTATGGCGCCTCGCGCCTGCTGCCGCTGCTGGACTGGGACCTCATCCGCGCCAACCCCAAGGCGCTGGTCGGCTACAGTGACATCACCGCGCTGCACATGGCGCTGCATTCCAAGGCGGGGCTGGTGAGCTTTCACGGCCCCATCGCCGCCCGCGGCTTCACGCCGTACTCGCTCGCCGAGCTGCGCCGGGTGCTCTGGTCCGACGCGGCGCCGGTTCGACTGGGCGCGCCCCCCGGCCGGGAGCCGCGCGAGGGCCAGCCGGACTGGGAGCACCGCGTGACCACGCTGGCGCCGGGACGCGCGCGGGGCCGGCTCCTCGGCGGCAATCTCTGCCTGATGGCGCATCTTGCGGGGACGCCGTATTTCCCCGACCTCCGCGGCGCCATCCTCTTCCTCGAGGACGTGGACGAGCCGTTCTACCGGATCGACCGCTTCCTCACCCAGCTCTGGCTCACCGGCGCCCTGGCCGGCGTCGCCGGCATCGCCTTCGGCCAGCTCACGCGCTGCGAGCCGTCGGCGTTCTATGTCCAGAACCGCGTGCTGGAGGACATCCTGGCCGAGCGCCCGCGCGCGCTGGGCGTGCCCGCGATCGCGGGATTGATGGTCGGGCACGTGGAAGACCAGACCACGCTGCCCATCGGGTGCCTGGCCGAGCTCGACGCGGACGCGGGCACCCTCACGCTGCTGGAGCCCGGCGTCCGCTAGCGCGCACTCAGCGGCGCGTGAGCTCCTCGCGGAGCCGCGCCGCAAGGAGCTTCTCCTCCCCCGGCGCGAGGTTGATGGGATCCACCGCGATCTCCTCCCCGTAGCCGCCCTGGAACGTCCCCTGCTGCACGTAGATGTGGGGCTCGCCTTCCGCGAGGGCGCGCCGCACGTCCCGGCCGCTGGGCCCCTTCCAGTCGTCCTCGAAGTAGATCACCGCGTGCGGGATCACGCGATTGACGGGGTCCTGCTCCACCAGCGCGCGCAGGCCGGGGATGTCCCGCACCTCCTCCACGATCCGCGCGCAGGTGTCCCGGAACTGCGCCATCTCCGCCGCCTCGTCCTCGGCCAGGCAGAGCTCCAGCGCGGTGACCAGGCCCACGATCTCTTCCTTCGAGGTCTTGGCCGCGCGGCCGATGGCCTGGTTCGGGCTCGCGTTGAGCGTGGCGGCGCGGATGAGGTCCGGCCGGCCCACGAGGATGCCGGTGCTCTGCGGCCCGCGTATCCCCTTGCCGCCGCTGTAGACCACGAGGTCGGCGCCGCCGCGCACATAGCGGAACAGGTGGTCGCGCGGCGGCACCATGGAGGCCGCGTCCACGAGCACCGGCACCCCGCGCGCGTGCGCGATGCGGACGACTTCCTCGAAGGGCAGGACGCCGGGCGGGCTGGTGAAGGGCGAGACGAGGAAGATCACCCCGGCGGTGCGGTCGCCGAGGACCGCCTCCAGCTCGTGGGCGGCCGTGCGCCGGCCCAGCCCGATCTCGACCAGCACGCCGCCCGGGACGCGATAGGCCTGGTCGTAAGGGAAGCGATGCGCGCGCTGGATCACGAACTCGTTCCGCAGGCCGGTGGTGTCGGGCAGGCGCGCGATCTTGGCGGGATCGTCGCCGGTCATGCACGCGGCGGCCTGGAGCACCAGGCCCGCGGTGGAGCCGCCCGTCACGAGCCCGGCCGGCGCCTCGAGCATGCGCGCCACCGCGGCGCCCGCGGCCACGTTCAGCTCGTCGATGTTGACGTGGACCTGCGCGGCCTCCCGCATCGCCTCCATGGTCTCCGGCCGCATGCGGGAGCCGCCATAGCGCGTGGTGGTGCCGGAGCCGTGAATGACCGAGCGGATGCCGAGCTTCTCGTACACACGGGGCGTACCGAATGGGGTGGGCATGCGCGCTAGCCTGCCCTCCACTCGCGAGAGTGTCAAGCGCGCGGCGCGCTATACTCGGGTTCTCATGCGCGCCGCCGTCTTCCCGGGCGTGGGCCGGCCTCTCGAGATCCGCACCGTGCCGGATCCGACCCCCGGCCCCTCCGAGCTCGTCCTGGCCGTCCGCGACTGCGGCGTCTGCGGCTCCGATCTCCATGCCGCCGAGGTGACCGATGACTCGGGCGGCATGCGCCCGCTTCCCGTGGGCGCCATCATGGGCCATGAGTTCGCCGGCGAGGTGGTCGCGCTCGGCCGCTTGGCCGGCCGCTTCCGGGTGGGCGATCGCGTCACCGCGCTGCCCTATATCGGCTGCGGGAGCTGCGTGGCCTGTCTCAACGGCCAGGGCCATCGCTGCCCCGCCGTGATCTCCGGCGGCTTCGGCAAGCTGCCCGGCGCCTACGCGGACTTCGTGCGCGTGGGCGTGCACGAGGCGCTGCCCCTGCCGCCGGAGGTGGACTTCCGCCAGGGCGCGCTGGTGGAGCCGCTGGCGGTGGGGCTGCACACGGTGGAGCGCGCGGGGCTCCGGCCCGGCGACGTGGTGCAGATCATCGGCGCGGGTCCCATCGGCCTCGCGGTGAGCCTCTGGTGCCGCTTCTTCGGCGCCGGCCACGTGCTGGTGAGCGATCTCGCCCCCGAGCGCGCGGAGCGAGCCGCCCGCATGGGTGCCACCGCGGTGATCCACCCCGAGCGCGAGGACGTGATGGCGGCGGTGAAGCGCGTGGCCGGGCGCCGCGCCGACGTCGTCTTCGACTGCGTGGGCGTGCCGGGCAGCCAGCAGCTCGCCATGGACTATGCGCCCGTCAACGGCCGCGTGGTGGTGGCGGGCGTCTGCATGCAGCCCGATCGGATCCTGCCCGTGAAGGCCATCACCAAGGAGCTGGACGTCCGCTACGTCTTCGGCTACGGCAAGCGGGACTTCGCCTTCACCCTCGACATGCTGGCGCGCGCCCGCGTGGACGCGGGGCCGCTCCTCGGCGACACCGTGGGCTGGGACGCCTTCCCCGCCGCCTTCGCCGCCCTCCGCTCGGACAAGCGGCGCGTCAAGGTGATGCTCGAGCCGCGCTGACGCCCACCGCCGCGACGCGGAAAATGGAGCTTCATCCCCTCGTGTGACGCCACGAACCCCAGTCCCTCGTAGAACCGCTTGGCGGCGGGCCGTGACTTGTCGGTGGTGAGCTGGAGCATGTGACAGCCGCGTGCCCGCGCCCGCCGGATCGCCCACTCGAACATCAGCCGGCCCACACCGCGCGAGCGCCAGTCCGCATGCACGCGCACGCCCTCGATGAGCGCGCGCCGGCCGCCCTGATAGGTCAGGGACGGGATGACGGTGAGCTGAAGCACGCCGATCACGACTCCCGCGGCCACCGCCACCACCAGCTCGTTGTTGCGATCGCGCGCGATGGCGGCGAACGCGGCGGAGTAGGCCGCCGGCAGCGGGGTCGCGGACCGCTCGCGCCGCGCGCCGAGGGGATCGTCGGCGAGCATGCGCACGATGGCGGGGAGCTCCGCGCGCCGCGCGCGCCGGAATGAGACCCGCTCGCTCATGCCGGCATGCTACTCAGCGCCGGCCGGCGGAATCGAGGATGGCCACCATCTCCGTGTATCCCCGTTTCCGCGCATGCTCCAGAGCGCTCACGCCCTGCTGATCGGCGAGGGCGGGATTCGCGCCGGCCCGCACCAGATCCCGGAGCACCGCCACGTGGCGAGGGCCACCGTCTCCCAGGATCACGGCCTCCAGCAGCGCCGTCCACCCGAGGTTGTTGATGTGGTCCAGCGGCGCGCCGGCCCGGATCAGCTCGCGCACCACCTCGTCGTGGCCCAGATGCGCCGCGGCGATGAGGGCGGTGCCCTGGTAGGGGCTGGTGACATTGCGGGGGCTCGCGCCCAGGGTGAGGGCCAGCCGCAGCATGGCCACGTCGTTCCTCACGGCGGCGATGGTCACGATGTCGTAGCGCTGGCCGTCCAGGGCATTAGCCTGCGCGCCGCCCGCCACCAGCGCGCGCGCCGCCGCCGCACGCGCGGTAAAGACCGCCACGTGCAGCGCGGTGCGGCCATTGCCGTCGCGCGCCTCCGCATTCGCGCCCGCCAAAAGGAGACGGCTGATCTCGGCGGCATCGTCGCGCGCGGCCGCCGCATGGAGCCCGCGATACCGCTCGATGTCCTCGGCACTGGGCGGAATCTGCGCGACGGTGACCGAGGCGCCCAGCAGCAGCGCGCCCACCGCGCCGGCGGCGGCGAGCCTCTCCGAGAGCGCCATCACCGGGACGACGGGGCCATGCGCGCGCCGTGCTCCACCAGCAGCGCGCGCAGGATGGAGCGATGGCACTGGTCCTCGCGCTCGCAGTAGCAGCCGATCGAAAAGTCCGCCTGATGCGAGAGCCGCGCGAGGAGATCGAGCGTGCGCTGGCGCGGGGGCTCCCGCATCTCGCGCCGATAGCTCTTCTCGTAGCGGCTCCAGCGGGCGGGCGTGAAGGGCTCCGACAGCGCCCAGCTCACGAGCTTGCCACTCGGCGCCAGCTCCGGGTACCAGACGTCGAAGAAATCCCTGCGGGCATAGTCGGTCTTGCGGACGCCGCGTGGAAGCCGGCGGACCGTGCCCAGCCGCAACCCTTCGCCGGCGGCGCGCGGAGCCCCCAGCCGGACTACGCGGATGGCCACGGCCTTATGCCTCGCGCCGTCACCGAGGCTCGAGGAGCTCGAGACGATTGCCAAAGGGGTCCGCCACGAACACGCGGTCGAATCCCTCGAGCGGCTCGTCCTCGCTCAGCGCGAATCCCGCCGCCGCGCAGGCGCGGATCACGCCGGGAAGGTCGCGCACCAGCAACGCGGGATGCGCCTTCCGCGCGGGGCGAAAATCGGCCTCCACGCCCAGGTGAAGCTGGAGGTCCCCGCAGCGGAACCAGAGCCCGCCCCGCCGCGCGAGATGAGGGGGCTTCGGGATCTCGGTCAGCCCAAGGAGATCGCCGTAGAACTCACGCGCCCGCACCTCGCCGTTCGCGGGCATGGCCAGCTGCACGTGGTCGAGCCCGATCACCGGCACCGCGTCGCGCCCCCCCGCATTTGCCGACCTTAGCGTGGCCTCGCGGAGCGATCAAGGGCATGGAAGCGGAACGCGAGGGCCGGGCCGAGTCAGCTGCCGCCTCTGGTTTCATCGACGACCGGGGTCCAGACCACCGAGGCCTTCCCGGTTCCCGAGTCGGTCGTGACTTGACCCCGGTAGAGGGCGCCATCTCCACGAAGGCCAAGAACCACCGTGACACTCGTGCTGTGATTCACGACGACCACCTGCATTAGCCCGTCCATCCGACACCTCCCGCACATCTCCGGCGAGTGGACTCCTGGTGCCCGCCACTATACCGGGATGAGTCGCGCCGGGAGGATTGGACCGCGACCTAGCGACTACGGAGCGCTCGCTGCCGTTCGCGCCACAGCCAGACTCCCAACAGTCCGAGGACGACGAAGGCCACGGCACTGGGCCAAAGCGGTATCTCGTGGCTGCCTGCCGTCACTCGGATCTGGAGGAGAACGCGAAGCAACTGCGCAAGGGCGACGAGCCAGAACAGGATCGCCGCGACGAGCGACGCCGGCTTCTTCATCTCAGCACTCTCCTTCAGTTGCAGCGGCTACACCGATAGGGTCCACTGGAGTCAGCCGCAGGTCAAGCGCCGCACTGGCCGCGTGCTCCCCCGCGCTACAATTCAAGAGTGACCCCCTCCGTCCGCCTCGTGCTCGGCCTGATCGCCTTTCTCCTCATCGAGACTGCCCCCGTCGGCGGACAGAGCCGCGGCCGCCAAGCCGAGCAGTTCGATCGGATCGCCGCCGATATCGTGCGCACCACACGCGAGTACGTGGCGAGCCTCGAGCGCACGCTCGCCATCCACCAGAAGGACGCCCAGAGCGCGGCCGAGATGGTCGAGCTACGGCGCGATCTCTACCAGCGGCAGATCATTTCCCGCCGCGAGGTGGAGATCGGCGAGGAGCTCCTCGCCGAGACGCAGCGCAAGATCAAGGAGACGGAGCGTTTGATCCGCGAGGCGAAAAAGATACGAGGAGGGATCATCGGCGAGCTTGCGGCGCACAGCGAGATGGCAAAGATGGCGCCGTTGCCCGCGGGCGCCTACGTGACTACGACCGCCTTCATCCGCTTCAACGGGACCCTAGCCTTCTCCCTCGCCGATCTCCCCCGCGTGGAGCGCTTCTTCGGCGGCCGCTTCGGCCGCTCCTTGCCCATCAGCGCGCTCGGGCAGAGCCCGGTGCACGATCGCATCGGCTTCGACCACCGCCAGGCGGTGGACGTGGCGGTGCATCCAGACAGCGCCGAGGGTCAGGCCCTCATGCGGTATCTGCAGGGGCAGAACATCCCGTTCGTCGGCGTCCGCCAGGCGGTGCCCGGCTCGTCCACGGGCGCCCACATACATATCGGCCAACCTTCGCGGAGAATCACGGACCGGCGCTGACCGAATTCCCGTATCGCTCAAGACGGCACAAGAAGGAGAGACGCGGTCACCCCGAAGTAGTTGCCTCGTAATCGGTGGGTTACTGGAGCCGGGGGCGGGAGTTGAACCCGCGACCTACTGATTACGAATCAGTTGCTCTGCCACTGAGCTACCCCGGCGTTCCAGCATCTACGCGTGGCGAGGCCTCGATTTTAGCATGAGGATCATACGGCCTCCCCGAGAACCCATACCGCCAGGCCGAGCGGCGTCAGCAACACCGGCGAATTCACGCCGACCACGGCCAGGATGAACAGGATGCCGGCGGCGATCTTGGTTGCGCGTCCGATGCTCATGAGGAGGTCCTCCGGGTGGGTGTCACGTGGTGGGGTGGCCCGCGCCGTTGGCCGCCCCCTGATCGATCAACCGGCGGCGCCCGCGAGGAGGAGAACGAGTGCGAGCCTGAACCTCATGGGGCCCTCATCTCCCCTTCGGCCTGCTTCAGCCAGAACGGCATCTCCATGTCGCGGTACATCCCCGCCGCGGTGGCGAGGTGCTCCTGCGCTGCTGCCCGCTCGCCCGTGCGCCGGTAGAGCTTGCCGAGACCGAGATGGCTGTGGGCGGCGAGCGGCCGCATGCCGAGCTCCTCGGCTAGCCCGATCGCGCCGCGATAGTAGGCTACGGCTTCTTCCACGCTGGCAGGCTCGCGGCGCGCGGCCACCTCGCCGAGGAGACGAAGGGCGTAGACCTCATGGCCGCGCTGCTTGTGCTTGCGGGCCAGGTCGAGCGCCTGTCTCCCGACCTGCGCTGCATCTTCCATCCTGCCCGTGGAGAGCCATACCTCGGCAAGTGGAATGGCTCCGAGGAGATGGTCAGAGATCAGCTTCATCGAAGCGGACTGGTCCGCCACCTTGCGCAGCAGGGGAATGGCCTCCGCGGTCCGATTCGCGAGCGCATATGCCCCCCCGAGCGATGCCGCGATGCCATGAAACGTGAGCGCCGTGAACCCGAACGTGTAGCAGACCTGCAGGCCTTGCTCCAGTGGAGGCATAGCGCCGAGCGCGTTCCCCTGCCGTAGGTGGACCATTCCAACGCCCATGCACGCCATGATAAGAGCGAGCGGGTTACCGAGCGCTTCGGCCCGACGCAGCGACTCCTCTGCCCGACGTTTCGCCTCTGCGAACTCGCCGAGCTCGGCGAGCGACCACGCCAGGTAGGTGTTGCTTGTGGCTACCAGCGTCGGGGGCACGGTCAAAGCGATGGGGGAGATCCCGGCGGGCTCGAGGGCACTCAGGTCATCGCGAATCGCGGCGGACGCCTGCCGATAGTCGCCACGGGTGTGGTGGAGGCGACCGAGCTGGCCCCTGGCCTGGTGCCTCAGCGGGCGATCATCGAGGGCTTCAGCGATGGCCAGGGCGCGCTCGCCAGTGTCCTGCGCCTCGGCGGAATGGCCCAGCATCCAGAGACTGGCGCTGAGAGAAAGGGAGACCATTCCAATCCGCGTCTCGTCGCCCAGCCGCTCGGCGAGCACCTTTGCTTCGCGCATGAGCTCCAGAACCCGCTCGACCTCGCCGAGCGAGAAGATGGCGTTGCGAAGATCGAGGCGGACATCGATCGCCTGCTCGATGCCCTCGCGGGTTTCAGGAAGATGTGTGGTCGCGGCGAGGGCTCGCTCGAGATGGGTGCCGGCATCCCGCAGCGCCCAGCGCGCCATCGCCTTGCCTCCCGCCTGTCTGCCGTAAAGCAGCGCCTTATCCCACAACTCCGCGCGTAAGGCGTGATGGGCGAGTCGCTCGACCTGCTCCCCCAGTCGGTCGCCCTGGAGTCGCTCGATCGTTTCAACGATCCGCGAGTGGATGGCGCGCCGGCGATCGGTGAGGAGGCTGCCGTACGCCACCTCCTGCGTGAGCGCATGCTTGAAGGAGTACTCGGAATCGGGAAACAGGCGTGTCTCGTACAAGAACTCGGCGGATTGCAGCACCGCAAGCTGTCGGCGCACGCCCTCCTCGGCATCATCAGCGATCGCGTGGAGCAGGACGAACGGGACGTCCTTTCCGATGACGGCGGCCGACTGCAGCAGCTGCTTCTCCGCTGGCGGAAGCCGGTCAATCCGGGAGGCGAGGATGGCCTGGACCGTGGTCGGAACTTGAACATGGTCGATAGCCTGAACGAGGCGATGGGCGCCGCGCTCGCCGGCCAGGGCCTTCGTCTCCACGAGGGTCCGCACGCTCTCTTCCAGAAAGAACGGGTTGCCATCCGTCCGCTGAATGAGGAGGTTCTGCAGCGAGGCCAGCCCGGTATCGGTGCCCAGGAGCGCCTGCAGGAGCTCCTCGGCGCCGTCGCGTGGGAGCGGGTCGACGCGGAGCTGCGTGTAGTAGGTGCGGTTGCCCCAGGAGTGCTGATACTCCGGCCGGTAGGTGGCGAGGAGCAGAAGATGGGCGGCCGGTAAGCCGTCCACCAGGCCGTCGAGCCACGCCTGGGTCTCGGCATCGATCCAGTGGAGGTCCTCGACGACCAGCAGCAGCGGCTGAATCTGACTCTCGCGAAGGATCAAATGCCTGGGGGCTTCGAGCGTGTGCTGGCGGAGCTGGCGAGGTTCGAGCCCTTGCCACCGCGCGTTCTCGACGGGCACCCCGAGGAGCGCCTCGAAGGCCGGCGCGGCCGGCCAGAGACTCACGCCAAGGGTCGAGAGCCGCGCGCTGATCCTGCCGCGCATGTCCTCGTACGTGTCGCGCTCGCCGAGCTTGAAGTAGCTCCGCAGCAAAGTCGTGAGAGGAAGGTAACTGGTCGCCTTGCCATGGGATGAGGCGCCGGCCTCGAGGACAAGCCATCCCTCGACGCGATGGGAGTGGGTCAGCTCGAAGGTCAGGCGCGACTTGCCCACCCCGGGCTCGCCCACGATCGCAATCACCTGCCCGCGCCCTTGCCCCGCCTGATCGACCGCGCGGCGGAGCTGCCCGATCTCGGTGTCGCGACCCACAAAGGGTGAGAGCCCGCGCGCGGCGGCGGCCTGGAGCCGCGAGCGCGCGGCGCTGATCCCGAGTAATTCGTAGACCTCGAGGGGGCCAGGCAGGCCCTTCACCGCCAGGGGACCCAGCGAGGCCACCTGGACGAAGCCCTCGGCAAGCGCGAGGGTCGCGGGGGTCAGGAGCGTGGAGCCAGGATCGGCAAGCTGCTCCATGCGCGCGGCGAGATGCGTGATCTGGCCCACCGCGGTGTAGTCCATGTGCAGGTCGGAGCCGATCGCACGCACGACGACCTCGCCCGAATTGAGCCCCACGCGAATGCGGACCCTGACACCGTGCTCGGTCCGTACGCCCTCCGCATATCGCGCCACGGCCTCCTGCATCCGCAGCGCCGCGTGGCACGCGCGGACCGCGTGGTCTTCGTGAGCGAGGGGCGCGCCGAAGAGAGCCATGATGCCGTCGCCCATCACCTGATTGACGGTGCCCTCGTAGCGGTGCACGGCTTCCATCATCCGTTCGAGCACGGGATCGAGGATCTTCCGCGCCTCCTCCGGATCGCGGTCGGCGAGCAGCTCCATCGACCCCTTGAGATCGGCAAACAGCACCGTCACCTGCTTGCGCTCGCCTTCGAGCGCGACCCTGGAGGTGAGGATCTTCTCGGCGAGGTGCTTCGGCGTATACGAGCCCGGCGCGGCGAACTTCGTGAGCGGGGTGGTCAGGAGCGGCGTGGCGCACTGGCCGCAGAACTTGTTCTCGGGCGGATTGGTCGCGCCACAGGACGGACAGGCGGCGGCCAGCGGGGCGGCGCACTGCCCACAGAACTTCGTGCCGGTAAGGTTCTCGTGCTGACAGCGGGAACACTTCATGCCGCGGGAACCTCCAAAGGGGAGCCGTTCCGAGCGGTGGCGCGGCTGCTCACTCGCGGACCAGCGCCTCGATCTCGTCGCGGTGCGGGCCGAAGCCGAGGAAAACGCGCTCGTCGATCACCACCGCGGGCACGGTGAGGCGCCCGATGCGCTTGAAGAGGTCGAGGCTGGCGTCGGGGTCGCGGCCCACGTCGCGCACGTCCACCGCCAGCCCGCGCGACTGGAGAAAGGCCAGGGCGGCTTCTCCGTCGGCGTTGCCCTCCATGGTGAAGAGGAGGGCGCGCTTCACTCGATGGAGGCGGGGGGTGCGCCGAGGAAACGGTAGTCGAGGTCCACCGCCCAGCCCGGTGTCACCTGGGCGAGCAGCAGCTCGCGAAAGGCCGCCACCTGATCCGGCGCCAGCGCGGGCTGGGTGGTGGCGAGCAGCTCGGCCAGGCCCTCCGGATCGTTGTAGGCGCGGCGGCTCACCGCGGCCACGTGCCCGAAGAAGCGGCGCACGCGCTTGTCCACTTGATCCTCGGAGAACATCTGAACCACGCGCGCGGCCGCGTCGGCCATGGCGTTGTCGAGCTTGAGATAGCCGGCGAACTTCATCGCGCAATAGGTCACGCCGTCGGGGCCGTCGACATGCTCGGCGTCGAGGAGGATCACCAGGCGGCCGGTGAGGGTGGGCAGGAGCGGCGGATCGTACTTGCCCTGCAGATAGTAGAGGCGGCGGCCTTCCTCGTTGAGGAGGAAGCGCATGGTGCCGTGCCCCCCGTGGCCGTCATCGGCCTCGAAGCCGTCACCCACGCGCCGGATCCGATACTTGCCCTGGCGCAGGACGCGCGCCACCTCGGCGGCGAAGTCGGGATTGTCGAGCAGGTAGTCGAACACGGGCTTGCGGCTGCGGAAGGTGATGTCACGGACCTCCCGGGCCAGGGCGGCGCCGCGCACCACGTCGCGCACCAGATCGTAGGCGGCGCCGTCGAGCCGGTCCCAGGGGATGTCGCGCTCGCGCGCGGCCTCGGTGAGGCCGAGCGCCATGGGCGGGGGCGTCGGCGCCACCGGGCGCGCGCTCTCACCAGCGGCGTCGGGCCGCGGCTCCTCGGCGGCCAGCGTTCCCGCGCCGAGCGCCGAGCCCAGCAGAAGCCCGGCGACCACGATCGCGCGCGTCCCTCTGCGCATGATGCTCCACCTTACCATCGTCGCCTTGACCCTCCAACTGCGCGCCTGCTAATATCGCAACCCCGCGACAGGGAAAGGAGTTCCTGCATGACCCGTGCGGACCTCGTGGCTTCCATGGCGGCTTCGAGTGGCTGGACCAAGGCCGCGTCCGATCGCGCCCTGCGCGCGCTGCTGGCGTCCATCAAGACCTCGCTGAAGCGCGGGCAGACGGTGACCCTGGTCGGTTTCGGCACGTTCTCGGTGGGGCGGCGCAAGCCGCGCCGGGGCAAGAACCCCCGCACCGGCCAGCCGATGGTGGTGGCAGCGGGTCGCACCCCTCGCTTCAAACCCTCGAAAGAGTTGAAGCGCGCAATTCGCTAGGCTTTTCCGTTTCCGGCACCCGTTGCTCCGCGGTAAGATTTTCTGCAGTGCGCTCGACAGTCGGCCTCTCCGTCTCCCTCTGGCTCGTGCTCGCCGCCACCGTCCTGACGGCGACGGCCCAGAACACCCAGGGGCTCGCCCTCAACGCCGAGGCGGTGCTCCTCCTGGACGCCGAAGGCAAGGTGCTCTTCGCCAAGAATTCAGGCGAGGACCATGCCCCCGCCAGCCTGGTGAAGCTCATGACCCTCTACCTCGCCTTCGAGGATCTGGAAGCGGGCAAAGCGGAATGGGACGAGACGGTCAAGGTGAGCCGCCACGCCGCGGAGACGCCGCGCTATCGCATGGGGCTGCGCAAGGGAGAGACGGCGCCGCTGGGGACGCTCCTCGAGGGCGTGGGCATCGCGTCCGCCAACGACGCGGCCGCCGCGGTGGCCGAGCATCTGGGCGGGTCCGAGGAAGCCTTCGTCCGTCGCATGAACACCAAGGCCCAGGTCCTCGGCCTGGCGTCCACCCACTTCGCCAATCCCCACGGGCTGCCGGATCCCACCCAGCGCACGAACGCCCAGGACATGGCGTCCCTCATCGGCCACCTCGTCACCGACTATCCCGCCTCGCGCACCATCCTGGGCGGCAAGACCTTCGTCTATCGCGGGCGCGTGTACAGCCGGCGCATCCCGCTCTTCGACGATCCGGGTGGGGTGCAGGCGCTCAAGACCGGCTTCACCAACGAGGCCGGCTACAACCTGGCCATCGCCGCCTGGCGCGCGGGCCAGCGCTTTCTGCTCATCGTGCTGGGCGCGCGGACCCGCAGCCTCTCCTTCCTCGACGCGCGCAAGCTCCTGCAGTACGGCTTCATCGCCAATGGGCTGGACGCGGGCGACGAGCCGCCACGCCGGCCCGCCCCCACGGCGCCGCGGCGTCCCACGCGGCGCTCG
This sequence comes from Candidatus Nitrosocosmicus sp., assembly GCA_035654455.1. Taxonomy (GTDB): domain Bacteria; phylum Methylomirabilota; class Methylomirabilia; order Rokubacteriales; family CSP1-6; genus DASRWT01. The sequence continues at coordinate 30,434 of DASRWT010000096.1, forward strand.
AGCGCCGCCATTCCCTCCTCCGGATAGGATCCGGACTCCGGGCGCGACGCCGAGGCCGTCCGTCATGCCGCCGCCCCGCGCCTTCCTCTTCGACGCCTACGGAACGCTCTTCGACGTCCACTCGGTGATCGAGGCGGGCCGCGTCATCACCAGCGACCCGCAGGCCCTGTCCGCGCTGTGGCGCCAGAAGCAGCTCGAGTACACGTGGCTGCGCTCGCTCATGGACAGCTACGTGGACTTCTGGGAGGTGACCCAGGCGGCGCTGTCGTTCGCCTTCCGGCGGCTGGGGCTCCAGCCGAGCCCGGCCCAGGCCACCGAGCTCATGGAGGCCTATCTCTCGCTGGCGACCTTCCCCGACGTGCCGCCCGCGCTGGAGCGGCTGGGCGGGGTGCCGCTGGGCATCCTGTCGAATGGCTCGCCGCGAATGCTGGAGGCGGCGGTGCGCTCGAGCGGGCTCGAGCGCACCTTCGCCCACGTGCTCTCGGTGGACGCGGTGCGCGTGTACAAGCCCTCGCCGCGCGTCTACGAGCTCGGGCCGCGCGCCTTCGGCCTCGCCGCGCGCGAGATCCTCTTCGTGTCGTCGAACGCCTGGGACATCGCGGGGGCGGCCGCGTTCGGCTACCGCACGTGCTGGTGCAACCGGCAGGGCACACCCATGGAAGATCTCGGCTTCACCCCCGACCACGAGGTGGAGCGGCTGGACCAGATCCCCGAGCGCGTGGAGATCTAGGACAGGAACTCGTTCGGCTTCTCGAAGACCCCGAGGACGATGCAACCGTCCGGCGTCCAGGCCTTGTGCACCGAGCCGGGCCGGCGCCAGACGAAGTTGCCCGCGGTGCAGGCGCCATCGTCATCCACCAGGGTGCCCTGGAGCACGTAGCTCTGCTCGATCCCCACGTGCCGGTGGTCGGGGAGGACGGCGCCCTTGTCCATCTTGGTCAGCGAGGTCGCCTTGCCGGAGGCGTCCTCGTACAGCTTCTTGATATAGACGCCGGGGAACCGGGTGGGCTCCCAGTCGATCTTGTCGACGTCGAGATACGTGGACCGCTCGGTGGCCAGAATGATCATCGCGCGCCTCCTGACGCCTGGTATCGGCGCGCCTAGTGTCGGCGGAGGGAGGCGGGCAAGTCAAGCGGCCGGATGATCCTGGAGGCGCCGGGCAAGGCGAGGATCATCCGGTCGGGAGCGCGTCCTACTTCTTGGCGAGCTTCTTCCTCTTCACATAGGCCCAGATCTTCTTCGTCATCTCCGAGGGCCCGATGGGCGTGGAGCCCATCACGGACTCGAGCGTGTCGCTGCATCCCTTGAAGTTGATGGCATAGCCACCGAATGCCTTCTTGCCCTTCGCCATTCTGCGTCCTCCGTCAGACTGTGTGAGGCGACTGATAGCTGCCGTGAGTGATTGGGATGTGCCGCCCGGCGCCTCCCGATCCGGCCGAGGGTATTATCGCGAGCCTACGAGGGAGTGCAAGGGAAAAATACAATCCCTGGGGGGCCGGTCACGAGGGGGAACTACGGGGAGGGGGTATACCCCCCGGGGCTATGCCCGGGGG
>DASRWT010000097.1:0-27640 GCA_035654455.1 Candidatus Nitrosocosmicus sp.
TCCCGAGCGGCTCTTCGTGTCCGGCCACTCGGCCGGCGGTCATCTCACCGCCATGCTCCTGGCCACCGACTGGCCGCGCTTCGAGGCGGGGCTGCCCGCGGGACTCGTCAAGGGCGGCGTCGCCCTCAGCGGGCTCTACGATCTCGAGCCCATTCGCCTCTGCTATCTCAACGACACGCTGAAGCTGTCACCGGACGACGCGCGCCGGAACAGCCCCGTTCATCTCCGACCCGCGTTTCCGCGCCCGCTGCTGCTCGCGGTGGGCGGTCTCGAGGGGCCGGAGTATCACCGGCAGGTGGACGCGCTCGCCGCGCCCTGGCGCGCTCACGGCATGCCCATCGAGACGCTGGACCAGCCGGGCCACGATCATTTCACCATCGTGATGCAGCTCGCCGATCCCGACTCGCCACTGAGCCGCGCCGCGCGCGCCCAGATGGGGCTGGCCGCTCGAGGAAGGTCGACCGGCTAGTTCTGGACTTCGAGCGTGACGCGGGCTCTCCCCGCCTTCACGAACCCGAGGCGCTCCGCCGCACGCCGCGAGACGTCGATCACCACCCGGCTCGACGCGGGCATGCGGTCGTTGATGGTAACTACGACGCTCTTGCCGTTCGCCAAATTGCTCACCTTCACTCTGGTTCCATGGGGGAGCTTCTTGTGGGCCGCCGTGAGCCCGTCCGGGCGGTAGATCTCTCCGTTGGCCGTGCGCTTGCCTTCGAAGCGGTCGCTGTAGAAGCTGGCGATACCCTCCTCGGCCGTCCGGGCGCCGGCAAGGTCCACCATCGGCGCCGTCACCAGCATCACGAGGAGGGCCACCCGCCTCAGCGACTTCGTCCTGCCGCGGGCGCGCGAGGGCTCTTTTCCTCAGGGCGCGCGAGCGCGATGAGGCGGGCGAGGGTGGCGAGGCGTTCGTCGAGAGTCTGCCCGGCGGGCTCGACGCGTAGAGTGGTGATGCCGGAGGCCCGGTAGGCGGCGAGGCGCGCGCGCACCATCGACTCGGTGCCGATGAGGTTGGTCTTGAGCACGAGCTCGTCGGGCACGCGGGCCACCGCCTCGTCGCGATGCCCGGCCAGCCAGAGGCGCTGCACCTCCGCCGCGACGTCCACATAGCCGGCGCGGCGAAAGGCGTCGTTGTAGAAGTTGTGGCGCGCCGAACCCATGGCGCCCAGCGTGAAGGCCAGCCCCGGCCGGCGCTCGGCGATGAGGCGGTCCACGTCGTCGCCGAAGGCCACGGTGCCTCCCGCCTGGAGGTCGAGGTCGGCCAGCTTGCGTCCCGCGCGCGCCGCTCCGCGCGCCAGCGGCTCGAAGAAGACGCCGGCGTGCTCGGGCATGAAGGAGGTGCCGAGCCAGCCATCGGCCACCTCGCCGGTGAACTCGAGGCTCTTCGGCGACAGGGTGGCGAGGTAGATCGGGATGGGCGGCACCGCGGGCGCGCCCGACCGCAGCGCCTTGCCCTCGCTGTTGGGGAGGGGAAGCTGGTAGACCCGACCCTGATAGTTGAGCCGCTCCCCGCGCGCCACCAGCCGGACGATCTCGATGATCTCGCGCATCCGCTGCACCGGCCGGTCGAAGACCACGCCGTGCCAGCCCTCGATCACCTGGGGGCCGCTCACCCCCAGCCCGAGCACGAAGCGGCGGTCCGACATCGCGGAGAGGCTCATGGCCGTCATGGCCACCAGCGCGGGCGTCCGCGTACCCGCCTGCATGATGCCGGTGCCGAGCCGGATGCGGGTCGTCCGCGCGGCGAGATAGGCCAGCGGCGTGACCGCGTCGTGCCCCCACGCCTCCGCCGACCAGACGTCGTCGGCGCCGAGGCGCTCCGCCTCCTCGACGTAGGTGGCGGCGGTGGGCCAGTCATCAATGGCCAGTCGCTTGGATATGGCGATGCGCACGGCGTGGCTTCCGCGCTCAGGCCAGCGCGGCGGCGATCTTCCCCAGCTGCCCGGCGTGGTCCAGATCGTGGAGGCGCATGAAGAGGAGGGTCTCGCGCCAGTTCAGCGGCCCGAACATGGGATGCTCCACCGTCTCCCCGAGGCGGCCGGCCGGATCGGCGGCGAGCGCCCGCGCGAAGAGGATCTCGCGGTCGGCGGCGAGGATCCGCTCCCACTCCGCGGCGGGGCGGATGGGCGCGCCCGCGGGATCCTCGCGCGGCGGGCGCGCGGGGGCGGCGCCGCCGTCCAGGATAGCCAGGATGCCGCCGCCGAAGTAGCGCCCGGCGCTCACCACGTGGGCGAGCACCTCGTTCCCCGACCACTCCTCGGGCGCGGGGCGCTCGGTCCAGCGCGGGGCCGGCACCGCGCGGGCGGCGGCGTGCAGCTCCGCGGTGGCGGCACGCACCTTGTCCACGATGGCGGCGGGCTCGAGCTTGGCGCCCTGCGCGCGCAAGTACCCCTGGACGCGACGGAACTCGTCGTTCATCGCGCCGCCTCCACCTGCACGAGGCAGGAGTTGTAGGTGGTGGCGCCGGAGGGCGCCGCCCGGTCTTCGGTGAGCACGTTGGCGGCGCCGCGCGTGTCGGTGCCGCCGGCGTCAGGCGTGAACCAGGCGCCTTCCTTGATCGACACCACGCCGGGCGCGATGCGGTCGGTGACCCGCGCCGGCAGCACGGTAGCGCCGCGATCGTTGAAGACGCGCGCGGGCTGCCCGTCGGCGATGCCGCGCGCGGCGGCGTCGGCGGGGTGGATCCAGACGTCCTGCGGATCCGCGCGCGACAGGATGGGCTGATTGTCGTGGGTGGAGTGCGTGCGCGCGCGCGACTTGGGCGACACGCACTGCAGCGGATGGCGCGGGTCCGCCCCATGCGGGGGGAACCAGGTCGGGATGGGCGGGATGGGGCCGAGCCCGCAGGGATCCGGATTCGCAGCCAGGGCCGCGGAGTAGATCTCGATCTTCCCGGAGGGGGTCGAGAACGGATGCGCGACGGGGTCGCGCGCTTCCGCGGCGAAGGCCACCGGCTCGGCGGGCGCGGAGAGACGCGCCAGCCCCGCGGCGCGGAAGGCTTCCCAGTCGTCGATCTCGGGGCCGGCCAGCTCGCGCAGCCACTCATCCTCGGTCCTGTCGTCGTCCGCGGGCAACCCGAGACGCCGGGCCAGATCGGCGCAGATGTCCCGGTCGTTGCGGCACTCGCCCATGGGCTCGATGGCCTGCTTCATGTAGATGACGTAGTGGCCGCTGCCGCTCCACGGCGTATGCACGTCATTGCGCTCCCAGAAGGTGGTGGCGGGGAGCACGATGTCGGCGAACCGCGCGGTGGGGGTGAGGAAGTGATCGTGCGCCACCATGAAGTCGAGCCCCTCGAGGGCGGCCACCGTCTTGCCGATATTGGGGAGCTGGTTCACGAGGTCGCCGCAGACCGAGTAGACGAGCTTGATGTCGGCCGGATAGCCGCCCGCGCGGCCGCGCGCGAGGAGATCGGCGAAGAGCGGCGAGGCCACGCGCGACTTCGCGGGGCTGGGCCCGGCCACCAGGCGCTTGGCGCCGTGATTGCGCGCGCCCCCGCTGCAGCCGCTGCTGCCGCCGGGAATGCCCACGTTGCCGGTGAGCGCGGTGAGCGCGTAGGCGGCGCGGTGGAACTGCTCGCCGTAGGCGGTGCGGCCGGGCGCATAGCCGCACTGGAGCGCGGCCGGCTTCGCGGCGGCGAACTCGCGCGCGAGCCGGCGAATGGTGGCGGCGGGCACGCCCGTCAGCGGCTCCGCCCACTCCGGCGTCTTGCGCACGCCGTCGGCGGCGCCCTCGAGATAAGCGCGGTAGGACGCGCCCGGGGGCGCGCCCGCGGGCAGGTGCGCCTCGTCGAAGCCCACCACGCAGCGGTCGAGGAAGGCCTGGTCGTGCCGCCCCTCGCTCACGATCACCTCCGCCATCGCGATCAGCATGGCGGCGTCCGTGCCCGGACGGATGGTGATGTGCTCGTCCGCGACCTGCCGGCTCGTCCGCGTCACCCGCGGGTCCACGCAGATCATCCGGACGCCCTGCTCCTTCGCGCGCTGGAGATACTGCATGGTGCCGGTGCCGAAGTGCCCGTCCCCGGGGCTCCAGCCCCAGAGCAGCATGAGCCGCGAGTTGACGTAGTCGCCGGGCTCGCGCCCGGAGAACTTGCAGTCGGCGGCGGGGCCGTAGGTGTGGCGGAGGGCGAACATCTCGGCCTCGTTGGAGAGGTTGGACCAGAGCTCGGTGCAGCCGCCCAGCCGGTTGAGCAGGCGGGGCAGCGAGGACCGGTTGTGGAGGGCGGCGGTGCTCCCCGTGCGCGAGCAATCGAGGATGGCGGCGGGGCCGTGAGTATCGACGACGCGGCGCAGCGCGCCCGCCACCGTGTCGAGCGCCTCGTCCCACGAGATGCGCTCGAATCCGCCCCCGCCCCGCGGTCCCACGCGGCGGAGCGGGTGGAGCAGGCGATCCGGATGATTCACGCGCTCCGCCGCCCCGAACCCGCGCACGCAGGCATGAAGCGGAGGCGCATCCGGGGTCCACGGCCGCGGGTCGGTGCTGATGCGGGCGATGCGGCCATCCACCACGTGTGCGTTCACCACGCAGCGCCCGCCGCAGTTGTGCGCGCACGTGGACGTGACCACTGTCTCGCCGGGGCGGCCGGCGGGGCGGGGCGACTCGTAGACCGTGCGCGGGGTCACCGCGGGCTCAATCGAATACGATCACGCCGCGGGCCACCTGGCCGCCGCGCAGGGCGGCAAAGCCCTCGTTGATCTGGTCGAGCTTGTAGGTGCGGCTCACCAGCTCGTCGATCTTCAGCCGACCCTCGAGATAGAGATCCACGAACTTGGGGAAGTCGATGTTCGGGCGCACCGAGCCGTACATGGTGCCCTTGATGCCCTTTTCCTGGAGCGCCATCATGTAGGGTGTGATGGGCGCGCGGACATTGAGCGCGGCCATGCCCACGATGACGGCGGTGCCGCCGGGCCGGATGGCGTCCACGATCTGGAGCGTGGTGGCCTCGCCCCCGATGGCGTCGAAGGCGTAGTCCACGCCGCGGCCCGCGGTGAGCTCGCGCACCTTGTCCACCACGTTCTCGCGGGAGGCGTTGAAGGTGTGGGTGGCGCCGAACTCCTTCGCGTAGGTGAGCTTGCTGTCGAGGAGATCGGCGGCGGCGATGATGCCCGCCCCGGCCAGCCGTGCGCCCTGCACCACGTTGAGCCCCACCCCGCCGCAGCCGATGACGAGGACGGACGCGCCGGCTTCCACCTCCGCGCAGCGGGTCACCGCGCCCACGCCGGTGGGCACGCAGCAGCCCATGAGCGCGGCCTGCGGCCAGGGCATCTCGTGCCGGATCGGCACCAGCATCTCCGCCGGGCACACCACCTTCTCGGAGAAGGTGCCAATGCGCGCCATCTGGTTGATGGGGGCGCCGTCCTTGTGGAGGCGATGGGTGCCATCCAGCATGGCCCATCGCGCCGAGGCATGTCCGTCACAGAGGATGGTGCGGCCGATGGAGCAGTAGAAACAGCGTCCACAGTGCGGCCGGAAGGAGAAGATCACGTGATCGCCCGGCTTCACATTGGTGACGCCGGGACCCACTTCCTCGATCTGGCCTGCCGCCTCGTGCCCCAGCACCATGGGCAGGGGCGGCGTCCAGTCCCCGTTCATGATGTGCCAGTCGCTGTGACAGATGCCCGCCGCCTTGACCTTGACGCGAGCCTCGCCCGCCTTGGGGCCGTCCTGGGTCAGATCCACGATCTGGAGCGGCTCGTTGGCCTTGTAGAGGACGGCGGCTTTCATGGGCGGTCACCTCGTCGTGGATTGGGCTTCGGGGCGAGGATAGACGACTCACGCCATCGCGGCAAGGCCGGGGTCATTCCCGCTTCACGAGCGGGGGGATGCTGTAGAGAGCCGCCGCCGCGCCGGCCGAGAGCACGGCCAGCGCGAGCCACGGCGCGTGGTAGGAGCCGGTGGCCTCGCGGAGAAACCCGAAGAACGGCGGGCCGAGCAGTACCCCCGACCACGCGCATGACACCGCCACGCCGGTGAGGAGTCCCGCGTAGCGATGACCGCCCACCTCGGCGGCCAGAGCCAGGTAGAGCCCGACCCAGCCGAAGGCGCCCACCCCCGCGACCAGGGCCACGAGTCCCGCCACGGGGGCGGGCAGGCCGATACCGGAGGCGAAGATGAGATAGGTGAGCGTGCCGATCAGGGCGTTGATGATCACGCAGGGACGGCGCCGGCCCCCGAACAGGCGATCGCTGATGATGCCCCAGCCGAGCCGGCCCCCGGTGCCGCCCGCCTGCATGAGCGCGAGCAAGGCGCCCCCCGCCACCACCGTCCAGCCGAGCGTCTCGCGCGCGTAGAGCGCGAGATAGGCGAGCACCGAGGCCTGCGTCATGCCCAGCGCGAGACCGGCGGCCAGCAGCACCGGCAGCGAGCGGGTGGCGAAGAAGCGGCCCAGCTCGCCGAACCGCGCGCGCTCCACGCCCGCGACGATGGCGCCGCCGCCGTCGCGGCGCATGCCCACCAGCACCGCCGCGGCGGCGGCCAGCGAGGCGAGGGCGGCCACGGTGAGCGCGTGGCGCCAGCCGTCGGCGAGCGCGATGGACGGCAGCGTCAGCGACGCCACGATGCCGCCCACGGTGAGGCCCGTCTGCTTGACGCCCATGGCGAAGCCGCGCTCGCGCGCGGGGAAGCGCTCGAGGATGGCCTTGCCGGTGGTCGGGTTCACCACCGCCCAGCCGAGCCCGGCGAGGAAGAGCAGGCCGAGCATGAGCGGCAGCCCCTCCGCGCGCGCCGCCACCGCGATCATGACCCCGGTGAGGCCCTGACCGGCGGCGAGGGTGAGGCGCGCGCCCAGGCGATCGGTGAGCCAGCCGGCGGGCAGAGACATCACGACGCCGCCCAGATAGATCGCGGGAAGGAAGAGCCCGGCCTGCGTCCGGGTGAGCTGGAGATCCTCCAGGAGCAGCGGCGCCAGCGGCGCGACCGCCAGCACCGATATCGCGCCCAGCGCGTGGGCGATCGAGACGAGAGCGAGGAGACCCCAGCGCCCTCGGTCGCCTCGCTCGCGCTGGCTGATCTCCACCTCCTACGCCTACCACAGCGCGCGCGGCGCGGCGCCGATTTGACGGGCGAGCTCGACGTGGGCGTACACTGGGGCGAGGCGCGGCGCGGGCTCGTGAAGCAAACCATCCAGAGGAGGCGTCCAGGTGACTCTGTTCGACCTGAAGGGCAAGGTGGCGGTGGTGACGGGCGGCAACGGCGGGATCGGGCTCGGCATGGCGAAGGGCCTCGCCGCCGCCGGGTGCGACATCGTGGTGGCGGCGCGCAATGCCGACAAGAGCAGCCGCGCGGTGAAGGAGCTCGAGAGTCTCGGAGTCCGTGCCGCCGCCATCTCGGTGGACGTGGCCGACGAGCCGTCGGTCGAAACCTTGATCGCGCGCGCCGTCGAGGGCTTCGGGCGCCTCGACATCGTGGTGAACAATGCCGGCACCAATGTGCGGAAGCCGCCGGAGGAGCTGGCGCTGGCGGAGTGGCATCACGTGATGGACACCAACCTCACCAGCGCCTTCCTGGTGAGCCGCGCCGCCTATCCCCACCTGAAGCGGCAGGGCGGGGGCAAGGTGATCAATATAGGCTCCATGATGTCCATCTTCGGCGTGCGCTTCTCTCCCGCCTATGCCGCTTCCAAGGGCGGCATCGTGCAGCTCACCAAGGTCATGGCCACGGCCTGGGCGGTGGACAATATCCAGGTCAATGCGGTGCTGCCGGGCTGGATCGACACCGAGCTGACCCAGGGCGCGCGCAAGCAGATCGCGGGTCTCCACGACTCGGTGCTGAAGCGCACGCCCGCCGGGCGCTGGGGCGCGATGGAGGACATGTCCGGCGTGGCGGTATTCCTCGCCAGCCCCGCATCCGACTTCGTGACCGGCACCGCCATTCCGGTGGATGGGGGCTATTCGATCCAGGGATGACTGCGGTAACATCAAGGCCTTGTGGCCCATAACTTGGCGGTAAGGCTTGTCGTTCTGCTCCTCCTGCTCGCGACCGCCGGCTGCGCAGGGGCCGGGCGTCTGGCCACGGCGGCGAGCGAGCCCACCTCGGCGCCGGCGCTCGCCTTCGGGCGCGACACCTTCGCCTTTCCCAACGAGAGCCTGACCAAGAATCGCGGCAAGCCCGACCTCTACGCGAACTACTGCTTCGTGATGGCGCGCTCCGTCACCCAGTTCCAGCGCTTCGCGCGCTTCGAGCCCGCCCAGCCGCGACTGGATGGCGTGGGTTACGCGGAGCGGGTGCGGCAGGTGGTCGCCCGCCCGCCCTGGCATGAGCCGCTGCCCGCCGACGCGCGCGTGGTGATTCCGGGCTATGCCTCCCTCCACGACTTCTCCCGGGAAGAGGAAGCGGCGGTGAAGGCGGGGCTGGGCGGGAAGTTCTGGACCATCGTGCACTGGACCAACTGGCGGGTGGTGTTCCCCATGACGGACGCCCATCAAGAGAACGTGGCGAGCCTGGTGGTCGAGGAGATCCGCGCCCGGCGTCCGGTGCAGCTCCTGGTGACGAACTTCCCCACCTGGGAGCTCAACCATACCGTGGTCGCATACGACTATCGCGTGGCCACCGCGGGTGACGTGGACTTCATTGTCTACGATCCCAACGATCCCTATGTCCCCGGCATCATCACCTTCGATCACGCGGCGCGGCGCTTCGTGGCCACGCGCCTGTTCGACACCGAGGTGGGGCGCATCCGGGCCTTCCGCATGTACTATGGGCCTCTCCTTTGAAAGCCTGGTCCTCGTCCCATTGGCTGAACGTCCTTGACATGTGGGGCCCGCCTCGTGCCGCCGCGTGAGCGCGTGGCGGTGGTGGCGGCCGGGGTTGCCACCCCCATCGGCCAGGACCTCGACGCGTTCTGGTCGTCGCTGCTCACCGGCTCGAGCGGGATCTCGGCCATCGAGCGCTTTCCCGTCGGCGATCTGCGGGTGGGCCGCGGCGGCGAGATCAAGAAGCTCACGCGCGACATCCGCTGGACCGGCGTGCCCGACTGCCGGGCCACGCGGCTGCTCGTGTCGGCCGCCGACGAGCTCATCGCCCAGGTGCCGCTCCGTCCCGCCGACGTGGATCCCGCGCGGCTGGCGGTGGTGGTGGGCACCGCCCTGGGCGGCGTGGAGGAAGGTGAGCGCGCGCTCGCCGGCGAGGGTCCGCGCCGGCGGATGCGCGGCGCGCTGTACGACGCCCCCGGCCACAACCTGGCGCGCTGGCTCGGCGCGCGCGGGCACGTGCTCACCGTGTCCACGGCGTGCGCGTCGGGAGCCACCGCCATGGGCATCGGCGCCGACCTCCTGCGACAGGACATGGCCGATCTCGTGGTCGCGGGCGGGTACGACATCCTGTGCCGCTTCGTGCTGCGCGGATTCGACGCCCTGCGCTCGCTGACGCGTGACGAGGTGCGCCCCTTTGACCGCCGCCGCAGCGGGCTCCTCCTCGGCGAGGCGGGCGCGCTGGTGCTGCTCGCCCGCGAGGCGGACGCGGGACGCCGCCCGCTCGGCTGGGTCCGCGGCCACGCCAGCACCGGCGACGGCTCGCACATCGCGGCGCCGGATCCGGAGGGCCGCGGCCTCGAGCGCGCGGTGCGGCTGGCGCTGGCGGAAGCGGGCGCCGCGCCCGGCGACGTGGACTTCGTGAGCGCGCACGGCACCGCCACGCCGCTCAATGACCGGATCGAGACCGCGGTGATCAAGCGCGTGTTCCAGGCGCATGCGCATGCCATTCCCGTGAACTCGATCAAGCCCACCATGGGGCACACCATGGGCGCGGCGGCCACGCTCGAGGCCATCATGTGTCTCCTGGCGGGGCGGCACGGGCAGATTCCGCCCACCCGGCATCTCGAGGTTCCGGATCCCGAGTGCGACCTGGACTATGTACCGGGGTCCGCCCGGGCGCTGCGCCCACGGCTGTCCCTCAGCACCTCGCTGGGCTTTGGTGGGTGCAACGGGGCGCTCGTCCTGGAGTCGGCATGACCACGACGGTGGCGCCCGGCCGGATCACGAAGGGCATTCCGGCGCCCGCCATCCGGGCCGTCGGGTTCGTATCGGGGTGGGGGAGGGGTCTGGACGCCATCCCCGCTGATGCCCGGGCGGCGGCGGAAGGCCGGCCGGTGGTGCCCCTCGGCCGACCCGTGATGGAGGGCGAGCGGTTCCGGCGGGCCACCCGGGAATGCCTCTGGGCTCTTGCGGCGGTTGAGGTCATGCTGGAAGATGAGGAGGTTGACCGGGCGGTGCTGGCCGGCGACCGGACCGCGCTGCTCTTCGTGACGGCGGCCGTGTACGGGGCGTCCAATCGCGCTTTCATCGAGGGAAGCGGCGGCGGGACGCACTTCGCGTACACGGCTCCCGCGGTGGTGTCCGCGGAAGCGGCGATCGAGTTCGGGCTGCATGGACCGGCGGCGCTCTTCATCGGTGGTCCGCCGGCCACGCTGCGGGCGATCTGGTACGCGGCGACCTTGCTCGGCTCCGGCACCTGCGACCGCGCGCTGGTGCTGGCGGTGGAGACGTTCGCGGAGTGCGCGGACCTCTATGCCCGCGCGCGGCGGCGCAGCGCCCCGCCCCTGGTGGAGGCGGCCGGCTGTGCGTGGCTGGAGCCGGGCGAGGGTCGGCTCGATCTCCGGGTCCGGCGGTCGTCACGCGACGCCGGCGGGGACCTCGAGCGCCGGCTCGGCGAGACGTTCGCCTGCGGGCCGCTGGCCGAGCTCGCGGTGTGGCGGCGCGCGGGCGGCGTGGGCGACCTCCGGTTGCATGGCCGCTGGCGGGGCGAGGCGGCCGATCTCAGCATCACGAAAGGCGGGGCATGACCCAGAAGGAAGTGCTGGACGAGCTGAAAGCCATCGTCGTCGAGCGGCTGCGCTTCGATCCGCGGCGGGCGGCGGACATGACGCTGGAGACAACGTTGCCCAAGGGCGTGGAGGGCTCGCTGGGGCTGGACTCGCTGGATTTCATCGAGCTCTCGGTGGCGATGGAAGAGCGATTCGGGATCACCGTCGAGGAGGGGCAGGATCTGGCGGACGAGTTCCACTCCCTCGACAGCCTCTCGCGCTACATCCTGGCCAAGGTGGGCCCGGCATGAGCGCCCGCCCCGACTCGGAGCGCTGCCCCGGATGACCCGCGTCGTCGTCAGCGGCCTCGGTGTGGTGAGCCCGTATGGCGCTGGCGCCAAGACCTTCTGGGGCGGGCTGGCCGCCGGCGTGTGCGCCATCCGGCCCATCACCCTGATCGAGACCGACGGGTTTCGCTCGCGCATCGCCGCCGAGGTGCCGCCGGACGTGATGGCCGCGCTCGGCGTCTCGTCTCGCCGCGCCCGCGCGGACCGGCTGGCGCTGGCCGCGGCGCGGGAGGCGCTGGCCGACGCGGGCCTCAGCCGCGACGAGCGCGCCGACGCCGCCCTCATCATCGGCGCGGTGGGCGGCGGCATGTTCGAGGGCGAAGGCTGGTACTGGGAGGAGAGGCGGACGGGGCGGCCGTCGCCGCGCATCACGGCGCTGCGCTCCATCCTGCCGTACACGCATGCCGAGACTCTCGGCTGGCGGCTGAGGCTGGGCGGGCCGAAGGAGACCATCGTGATGGCCTGCGCCTCGGGCGCGGCCTCCGTCGCGCTCGGCGCCGACCTGATCCGCCAGGGCACGGTGCGGCGCGCGCTCGTGGGCGGTGTGGACGCCCTCACCCGCATCTGCTACATGGGATTCAACGCCCTCAAGCTCCTGGCCCCCGAGCCCTGCCGGCCCTTCGATCGCGCGCGGACCGGCATGTCCATCGGTGAAGCCGCCGCCTTCCTGGTCCTGGAGGATGCCGACGCGTGCCGGGCGCGCGGGGGGCACGCGCATGCCGAGTTTCTCGGCGCGGGGATGACCACCGACGCCCATCACGTGACCTCGCCGCAGCCCGAGGGCGAGGGGATGGCGCGGGCCATGGAGCTGGCGCTGGCCGATGCCGCGCTTCCCCCCGGCGCCGTCCATTACGTCAACGCCCATGGGACGGGGACACTCCAGAACGACCGCACCGAGGCCCTCGCGCTCGTGCGCGTCTTCGGGGCGGGTGGCGTGCCCATCAGCTCGACCAAGTCGCTGGTGGGCCACACCATGGCCGCGGCGGGAAGCCTGGAAGCGGTGGCCACGGTGCTGGCGCTGCAGAACGGGCTCATCCCGCCCACCGCGAATCTCGGCGAGGTGGATCCCGACATTCCGTTCGACTGCGTGCCGAACACCGCTCGGCCCGCTCCGCTGGAAGTGGCGCTGAGCAACTCCTTCGGCTTCGGCGGGCAGAACGTGAGCCTCGTGTTCGGCCGATGAGGGCCCCGCGCCGCGTGGTCGTGACCGGGATGGGGATGGTGAGCGCCGCCGGAGCGGGGGGCGCCGCCGCCATCGCGGACGCGCTGGCGCGACCCGCCACCGGCATCGCTCCCGTTCGCGCCTTCGAAACCACCGGGTGGCCGTCGGTGCTGGGCGCCGAGGTGGACGACGCCGTCATGGAAGCCTTGATCGATCGGGACGCCGCCCGCCGGCTCTCGCGCATCTGCCGGTTCACGGTGGCCGCGTGCCGGCTCGCGATGGAGGACGGGCGAGTGGAGGCGGGCCCGCAGCTCGGGCTCGTGGTGGGCACGGAGTTCGGCGACTTCCGGTCCAGCGGCGACTTCGCCACCGGCTATCTCACGCGCGGCCCCGGCGGGCTCTCGCCCATGCTCTTTCCCGGCACCGTGATGAACGCCATGGGCGCGGCGGCCGCCATCGCCATCGGCGCCAAGGGGCCCACCGTGACCGTGAACCAGGCCACCATCGGGGGCGATCTCGCGGTAGCGCGCGCCGCGGCGCTGATCGCGGGCGGCCACGCGGAGACGGTGCTGGCGGGCGGTGTGGACGAGCTCTGCGGCCCCGTCTACCGGCGGCTCGCGGAGATGGGCGTGCTCTCGCCGATGCGGCGCGGCGCGCATCGCCCGGGCGAGGAGGGCTGCCGTCCGTTCGCGGCCGACCACAACGGCCCCGTGCTGGGCGAGGGCGCGACCTTCGTCGTGCTCGAAGAGCGTGAGCTCGCGCGCGCGCGCGGCGCGTCCATCGTGGCGGAAGTGGCGGCGGCGGCATGGGGGAATATCCCGGTGGCGCCGCACACCGCCCCGCCGCGGCGGCCCGACCCGCGCTCGCCGCTGCGTCGCGGGCTCGAGTCGGCCGGACTCACGGCGGCTGCGCTCCGGGGGGTCTGGGCGGCGGGCAACGGCGACCCCGCCCTCGACGACTGGGAGCAGGCCTTGCTCGCGGTGGACCTCGCCGCCAACCCGGCCTTGCTGCCCCCGCGATCCCTGGCTCCGCAGTTCGGCCAGCACGGCGGCCTCGGTGTCCTGCGGGTGGCGGCGGCCGCGCTCGCCGCCGGCGACGGGCCGGCTCTCGCGCACGGCCTCGCCCGGGGCGGGTGCCGCACGGCGATCCTCGTCGCCAGGCCCGCCTGAGGGAAGATCCCGTGGGCGACCACCTGATCGTCATCCCGGTATTGAACGAGGCCGCCACCATCGAGGGCCTCGTGGCGCGCGCGCGCACGCACGGGACCGTGGTGGTGGTGGACGACGGCTCTTCCGACGCCAGCGCGGCGGTGGCCGCGCGCGCGGGCGCCGAGGTGGTGCGGCTGCCGCGGCATCGCGGCAAGGGCGCGGCCCTGCGGCGCGGGTTCGACGCCGCGCTTGCCCGCGGCGCCGAGCGGGTGGTCACGCTGGACGGCGACGGCCAGCACGATCCCGACGAGATCCCGCGGCTGCTGGAGGCGGCCGCCGAGCATCCGGACGCCCTCGTCATCGGCGGGCGGCTCGGCCACGGGCCCGACGGGAATCCCGACGAGCCCGGCTACCGGATCATCCCGCGCGGGCGTCTCAACGCCATGCGGGTGGCCGGCTTCTTCATCGACTGGCTCACCGGCTATGCCCTGCGCGACACGCAGTCCGGATTTCGCGTCTATCCCTTGCCGCTGCTCGCCGCCGGGCGGGGACGGCGAGGCGGCTTCGTCTTCGAGACGGAGATGCTGCTGCGCGCCGCCTCGCTGGGGGTGCCGCTGGTGGAGACGCCCATCACCGCCGTGCATCACGCCAACCGGCGGAGCCGCTTCCGTCCGCTGCGGGACGGCGTCGCGGTGACGGCCTTTCTCACCGCGAAGGGCCTCTGGCGCTGGGTCCGCGACATCGCGATGGTCCTGTGGGCGCAGGTCCGGCCCTTCATCGGCGAGCGGCGCAAGATCCGGCACCGCGAGGTGATGGCCGCCACCACCGGGACCCGCGACAACTTCGCCGCCTTCATGCTGGCGGTGGCCAACTTCGCGCTGGCGCGCACCGCCGACACCTGGGCGCGGTGGTGGCAGGATCCCCGCGCGATCCAGATCCGCGAGGCCGGGCTTGCCACCGCGGCGCTGCCGGTGCTGGTGGCCCTGGCGCTCGCGCAGGTCGTGCTGGGCCGCGTGGGCCGCGACCCGCTCACTCCGTTCATCCGTCGCGTCTACGCGCAGGATCGGCTCGCCCGCGCCCTCCGCTCCTGTCAAGTGCGGCGCCCGGCGCGGTCATGACCTCCGAGACGGACGTCCTCGTGATCGGCGGCGGGCCGGGTGGCTCCACCGCCGCCACCTGCCTGGCGCGCGGGGGCCTGCGGGTGACGGTGGTGGAGCGCGAAGCCTTTCCGCGGTTCCACATCGGGGAATCGCTGCTGCCCGCCAATATCCCGCTCCTCGAGCGACTGGGCGTCATGGACCGGATGAGGGAGGCCGGCTTCATCACCAAGTACGGCGCCTATATTCACGACCAGGAATCGGATCTCTCCTATACGTTCACCTTCCGTTCCGGCAAGCCCTGGCCGCCGTGGGCCTTCGAGGTGCCGCGCGCCCAGTTCGATCGCGTGCTCCTCGACCACGCCGCCGCCCAGCCGGGGGTCACCATCTGCCAGCCCGCCCGGGTGGACCAGGTCGCCTTCGACGCCGACGGAGTGAGCGCGGAGATCGAGGACGCGTCGGGCCGCCGCACCCTCCGCGCCCGCTTCCTGGTGGACGCCAGCGGGCGTGACGGCTTCCTGGCTTCCCGCCAGGGAGGCCGGCGCGAGCCCATTCCGGGGCTCGGCAAGATCGCGCTCTTCGCCCACTTTCGCGGGACGCGGCGCTGGCCCGGCAAGGAAGAGGGCAATATCCGGCTCTACGTCTTCGAGGACGGATGGTTCTGGTGGATCCCGTTCACCGGCGACGTGACCAGCGTGGGCTGCGTCCTCCACGCGCGCGCGGCGCGGGAGCGCGAGGGATCGGTGGAAGCCCTGTACGAGGAGATGCTGGCGCGCTGCCGGGGCGTGGCGGAGGCGCTGCGCGGCGCCGAGCGCATCACCCCGGTGCACACCGCGGCCAACTTCTCGTACCGCACCACGCCGGTGGTGGGCGACCGCTTCGTCTGCGTGGGAGACTCGGTGGTCTTCATCGATCCCATCTTCTCCACCGGCGTCTTCGTGGCGATGCAGTCGGCGGAGCTGGCCTCGGCGGAGATCCTGCGCGCCTTCCGCGACAATCGCTTCGCCGCGCGCCGCTTCGGCGGCTACGTGCGCCGCATCCAGCGCGGGATCCGGCCCTTCACGCGCTTTATCAACCGGTACTACGAGCCGGCGTTCCTCGAGGTGCTGCTCCTGCCCCGGGAGAACTTCGGCATCCTCGACAGCGTGACCGGACTCCTCGCCGGCGGCGCCTTCCTCCGCATGCCGCTGCGCATGCGGATGTCGCTCGGCATCTTCTTCTGGCTGGTGCGCATCAATACCTGGCGCCGCCGCTGGCTGGGCCAGCCGGTGGAGTCGAGGCTCTCCTGGTAAATCAAATGCGAAGCCAATGCGAAGCCACCCTATGACGGTCGCCCCTTGGGGCGACCGTAGATCAAATCAAGGGCGTCATGACCTACGACGACCGTAGAGTGGACGCTGGAGTGGACGCGTTCGACACCGACGTCCTCGTGGTCGGCGGCGGTCCGGGCGGCTCCGCCACCGCCACCTTTCTCGCCCGCGGCGGACTGCGGGTGACGGTGGTGGAGCGCGAGGTCTTCCCGCGCTTCAAGGTCGGCGAGTCGCTGGTGCCCAACTGCATGCCCATCCTCGAGCGGCTCGGCGTGCTGGACAAGATTAAGGCGCACGGCTTCCTCGACAAGTTCGGGGTCACCTTCCACGATCAGGAGCTCGAGCGCGAGGCCACCTTCACCTTTCGCGAGGGGCGGCCGTGGCCGCACTTCACCTTCGACGTGCACCGCGCGGAGTTCGACCAGGTCCTCCTCGACCACGCGGTGACGGAGGGCGCGCGCCTGCTCCAGCCCGCCACGGTGGAGAAGGTCGCCTTCGATGCCGAGGGCGTGACGGTGCGGCTCAGCGACGGCGACGGCGAGCGCAGCCTGCGCGCCCGGTTTCTCGTGGACGCGACCGGGCGCGATGCCTTCCTCGCCTCCCGCCAGGGCCGCCGGGAGCCCATGCCCGGCCTGGGCAAGGTCGCCATCTTCGCCTACTTCCAGGGCGCCAAGCGCTGGCCCGGCCGGGAAGAGGGCAATGTCCGGATCTACATCTATCCGGAGGGCTGGTTCTGGTACATCCCGCTCGCCCGTGACGAGACCAGCGTGGGCTGCGTGCTCCACGCGCGGACGGTCCGGGAACGGGACGGCTCGCCGGAGGATCTCTTCCGCGCCATGGTCGAGCGGTGTGACCGCGTGCGCGAGAATCTCGAGGGCGCGCGGCAGGTGACGCCGATGTACACCGCGGCCAACTTCTCCTATGCGGTGGAGCCCATCATCGGCGACCGCTTCCTCTGCGTGGGTGACGCGGTGGCCTTCGTGGATCCCATCTTCTCGGCGGGCGTCTTCCTCGCCATGGCGTCCGGGGAGATGGCCGCGGACGAGATCCTCGGCGCGTTCCGCGACCGC
This sequence comes from Candidatus Nitrosocosmicus sp., assembly GCA_035654455.1. Lineage (GTDB taxonomy): Bacteria > Methylomirabilota > Methylomirabilia > Rokubacteriales > CSP1-6 > DASRWT01. Next base: position 16,873 of record DASRWT010000097.1, read on the forward strand.
CGCTTCGAGGCGAGACGCTTCGCGGGGTATGCCCGGCGGCTCAAGCGGGGGATGCGGCCCTTCACCCGGTTCATCACCCAGTTCTACGACCGCCAGTTCCTCGAGATCTTCATGAACCCGCGCGACGCGCTGGGGCTCGTGGACACGGTGACCTTCGTCCTCGCCGGCGGGGCCTTCCGTCGAATTCCGCTGAAGAAGCGTCTCTCCCTCGAGCTCTTCTTCGCCATCGTGCGCATCAACCGGCTGATCCGGCGGCGCCAGGGGCGGGCCGAATCCCGACTGGAGTACTAGCCCTGCGGCGCGTCTTTCCGAAAGGCTATGGCTTCACCGTGCTCGGGATCGCGGTGGGCATGGCGGGCCTGGTCGCGCTGGGCGCCATGGGCGAGCGGATCAGCCGCTTCATCGAGGGCGGCGACCGTTTCGTGCTGGGCCAGATCTCGGTGGCGGGCGAGGGAATGGGCATGGGCGCGGGCTTCACCGCCGGCGGCCTCCTCCCCGCCGCGCGCATCGCGGAGATCGCCCGCGTGCCGGGCGTGGCGGTGGTGCAGCCACAGGTCATGCTGCCGATCAGCACCAGCACCTCGGCGTTCCTCACCGTGACCCAGGAGCTCGTCATGGGCGTGGATCCCGCGGCGCCTCAGGCCAATCGCCACTATCGCTCGCTGGCGGTCCGCACCGGTCGGGACCTCGCGGGCGGCGACCGGAAGGTCGCCGTGATCGGGAGCGACTTCGCGGCCTCGCGCAAGCTCGGCGTCGGCGCCGCGCTTCCCATCGGCGGGCTCGACTTCACCGTGGTGGGGATCCTGGACAAGACCCTCACCGCTCCCGACCGCTTCGCCATCGTGCCGCTGGAGGACGCCCGCGACCTCTGGCTGCGCCGGGACCCGCTGCTCTTCCGCGTCTTCGGCTCGGGGGGGCTGGCGCGTCCCGACCTGAACTCGGGCGCGGCGGTGGGCTGGCAGGAGGGCGTGGACCCGGACGAGCTCGCGCGCCGGATCCAGGCTTCGGTGAAGGGCGTCAACGTGACCATCCCCGGGGAGCTCTCGCGCCTCCTGCGCACCTCCACCGCCTTCTTCTCCGCCCTCCTCATCGGCATCGGCGGGCTCGGTCTGGTCATCGGCGGGCTCTCGCTCGCCAATACCGTGACTGCCGCCGTCTTCGAGCGCATTCGGGATTTCGGCGTCAAGCGCGCGCTGGGCGCCACCGACGCGCAGCTGCTGCGCGAGGTGCTCGGCGAGGCCCTGGCCGTGAGCCTCTGGGGCGTGGGCCTGGGCGTGCTGCTCGCGCTGGGCATCGGCGCCGCGGTGGACTGGCGCACGCTCCGCGAGGGCCAGCAGCTCTTCTACTTCTCGCCGCGCCTCCTCACCTTCGCCTTGGTCTTCGCGGTGCTGCTGGGCGGGCTTGCCGCCGCCTACGCCACGCTGCGCATCGCCCGGCTCTCGCCCGCCGAGGCCATTCGCCGCGGGGCGTGAGCCCGGGCCGTCCTCCCAGGCGCCGCCATGATCATCCGGGCCACCGGGCTCACGAAGATCTACCCCGGCGTCGACGGCGCGGCGCCGGTGCGCGTGCTGGACGGCGTGGACCTCGAGGCCCGGCCGGGACAGGTGGTGGCGGTGATCGGGGAGTCCGGCTCCGGCAAGTCCACGCTCCTGAATCTCCTCGGGCTGCTCGAGCCCGCCGACGCCGGTGAAATCTGGTTCGACGCCGAGCGCGTCAGCCCGCTGGGCCGGCGGGCCCAGTGCCGGGTGCGCGGGACGCGGATCGGCTATGTCTTCCAGGCCTTCCTCCTCATCGGAAGCCTGACCGCGCTGGACAATGTGCTGCTGGCCGCGCGCTATATCGGCCGGGACCGCGGCACCGCCACGCGGGAGGCGCTGGCCCTCATGGAGCGAATGGGCGTGGCGCACCGGCGCGGGCACTACCCCGCCCAGCTCTCCGGCGGCGAGCAGCAGCGCGTGGCCTTTTGCCGCGCGGTGCTGAACTCCCCTCCGCTGCTACTCGCGGACGAGCCCACCGGCAACCTCGACGACGCGCACGCGCGCGCCATTCTCGCCGAGCTGCGCGCGCAGGCGCGAACGCGCGGCGCGACGGTGATCCTCGTGACGCATCGGTCGGAAGCGGCCGCGGAGGCGGATGTGTCCCTCCGGCTCTCCGCGGGCCGGCTCGTTCCCTAGCGCGCCGCGTGGAGCCGCCCCGCTCTCACGCCGCCGCGCGCGTGACCCTCGCCGCCGCCGCGCTGGCGCTGGCGCTGCTCCTGCCCGGCCTCGGCGCGGCGCCGTTCGATGACCCGGGCGAGGGCCAGCATGCCGAGATCGCGCGCGAGGCGTGGCGATCGGGGAGCTGGCTCACCCTGCGGCTCAACGGCGTCCGCTACTTCGACAAGCCGCCGCTCCTCTATCTGCTCCAGGCGGGCGCCTTCGAGATCTGGGGCGTCTCCGAGTGGGCGGCGCGGCTGGCGCCGGTGGCGGGCGCCGTGCTCGCGGTGGCGGCCACGGCCTGGCTGGGGGCGCGGCTGCTCGGCCCGGGCGTCGGGCTCCTCGCCGGCGTCGCGCTGCTCTCCTGCGGCTTCTTCTATGCCTTCGCGCGCTACGTGCGCCCCGAGACGCTGTTTCTCGCCGGCATCCAGTGGGGTCTGGCGGGGCTCCTGATGCGCGCGCGCGGCGGCCCCCGCGTCTCGGCCGCGCTGGGCGGCGTGGCGCTGGGGCTGGCCGTCCTCGCCAAGGATCCGCTGGGCCTCGTGGGCCCGCTGGCCGCGCTCGCGGTGGCGCTCGCGATGGCGGGCCGGCTGCGTCCGGTGCGCGCCTGGCTGCCGCCGCTGGCGCTCGTGGGCCTCGTCGTCATCGGCGCGGGCTGGACGGCGCTTGCCGCGTGGACCAACCCCGGCTATCTCTGGTACACCGTGGTGGACAACCACCTGCGCAATGCGACGCTCACGCGAGCGTATCCCGACGAGGACGTGCCGCTCGGCGCGGGCGAGTTCCTCGCCGCGGCGGGGATGGGGGCCTTCCCCTGGATCGTGCCCGCCGCGCTCATGCTATGGACGCTGGCGCGCCGCCGCGCCTGGCGCGAGGCGCGGGAGATCCCGTGGCTCGCCCTCGCGCTCTGGACGGCCGGGCTTCTGATCCTGTTCGCGGCGATTCCGTTCCGGCTGCCGCACTACGGGCTCCCCGCCTATGGCGCGGTGGCGCTGCTCGCGGCGCGCTGGTGGCACGAGCGCCGCGACGGGGCGCGGGGCGCGGCCCTGCTGCACGCCGCGCTGCTGGGGCTGGCCGCCCTGGCGTGCGCGCTCGCGGCCGCCAGCGACGGCCGCCTCTTCGGCGAGAGCGTGCTGGGCGTCGCCGATCCCACCGCGCGCAAGGCGACCACGCTCGCCGGGGACGTGAGTGTCATCGTCCGCTGGCCGGAGTTCGCGGCGCTTCTTGCCAGGGCCGCGCTGGTGCTGGGCGCGGGCGCGGCGGCGCTGGCCCTGCTCGGCGGCCTGCGCCGGATCGCGGTCCCCGGCGCCGCCGCGGCGGCCCTGGTCGCGGTGACCATGCTGGCCACGCTGCCGCTGGTGGGCGAGGGCCTGCGCGTGATGGCCGACTCCCGCGCGGTGGATCGGCTCGGCGCGGAGCTGGCCGCGCGGGCGAAGCCCGGCGATCTGATCGCGCACGAGGGCCCCATCGAGGTCTCCGGCGCGCTCGAGCTCTATTCCGGGCGCCGTCCGATCCTGCTGGACGGGACGCGCAGCGTGCTGGGCTTCGGCGCCACCTTCGCCGACGCGCGCGAGACGTTCTGGACGGCGGCGCGATTCAAGGACGCCTGGCTGTCGGGTGGCACCACCTATCTCGTCACGCCGCGGGCGCCCGAGCGGAGCGTGGTGGCCGGATTGCCGCCCGAGCGCGTGCGGCTCCTGCTCAGCCACAATGGCCGGCGGCTCTACGTGAGCGTCGGCGCGCCTCAGCCTTCGCGGTAGAAGATCAGCAGAACGCCGATGGCGAGGAGCGCCGGCGGCCAGAGCCGGCCCGGTATGCGTCCCTCGCGCGCCGGGAGCCGTAGCTCGAGCCAGCGCGCCCAGCCCGCGAGGACGGCCAGCGCGCCCAGGGGCAGGTGGGTGATCTCCATCAGGTAGGCTTCCTTCACGTGCACCAGGGGATGCGCATGCGCGAGGAGCAACCCGCCTCCCGCCGCGACAAGGAGGGGGAAGACGCGAGCCCAGGGCCTGGCGGCGAGGCGGCCGGTCCGTACCAGCCACTCGAAGATCCCCAGCGCGGCGGGCAGCAGCGCGAACACACGGTGCTGGAGCACCTCGGGATCGGTCAGGCCCTCGACGAAGGTCTCGGTCTCGCTGAGCGGCCAGCTGCCGGGGTCGCTGCGGAAGAGGAGGAATACCGTGAGTGGCAGAAAGGCCAGGGGCCAGTGGCGGGCCCAGCCGATGCCGGCCAGCCGGTCCAGCGCGGCGAGCAGGCCCACCGCCAGCACGACGAGCCCGGCCACGTTGTGGTTGTACTCGGACCACGCGATGTCGGCGGCGGTGCGCGGCGCCAGCGGATCGTCCAGGTCGGACACGGCCTCGAGCTGGGCAAGGCTCGGGGTGGTCAGGTGCGGCCAGCGCGGGGTGAAGCGCTCGACCACTTCCGCCGCGGTGGCGCGGTCGGCCGTCACGTCCACCGCGGGCGGGGCCGAGCCGAGCGAAGCCGCCACGAAGAGCAGCGTCACGCCCAGCCCTGCTTCCACCTCGATGAATCGGCGCAGCCGCTCGGGGAGCACGGCGCGGCCGGGAGGGAGCCGGCGCACGGCGGAGAAATTGAGCGCGCCCAGCCCGACCAGCCCCCCGAAGAGCGCGAGCTTGGTGGCGAGCATGCCGCCGTAGGACGTCCCCACCAGCGCGCCGAGATCACCCACATAGGCGAACGCCAGCGCGACGCCGGTGACGGCGAGCGTGGCGACCGCGGCCAGCGCGATCCGCGAGAAGGCCGCGAGCGCGCGCGCCGGCCACGGCGCGGCGCCCCGCGCGAGCGCGAGCGCCGCGAGGTGCACGAGCCCGCCCACCCAGATCGAGGTCGCAACCTGATGGATTGCGTCCAGGCCGAGCAGCGCGGCGCGGCTGTCCAGCCTCGCCGCGGCGTGGCTGGTGCCCGCCGCGCTCGCCGCGAGCGCGAGGGCCGCCCCCAGCAGCGCGAGCCGGCGTCCCCGCGCCGCGGGCGCGCGCGCGACGGCGGCGGCGGCGGCGAGGGTGGCGAGGCCGCAGACGAGGCGCAGGAGGCTCGCGTGGACGAGTGGGGTGGCGAGCACGACACCCGGCGCCCAGCCCGGCGCGTCGGCCACCGACGCCAAAACCAGAAGCAGGCTGCCGGCCTGGGCGGCCATGGCCAGGCCGGCGCCCCACGCGGTGAGCTGCAGCGAGCGGCGGGCGGCCGCGCCCAGCGCGGGCTCGGCGCGGAGCCAGGGAAGGAGGACGGCGAGGCCGACGGCGGCCCCCCCGAGGGCGAGCGCCTGACCGCTCAGTCCGAGCGCGCGGAGGAACACGAAAGCCAGGGCGATCACGCGGGCCGAGTATCCCATGCGCGCGAGGGTCCGTCACGCTCGCGACGTGTATACCCGTGTATATTAGAGTTGATCGACATGGCGCCCGACTATCTCCGTACGCTCTTCCTCCATCCCCCTTCCGCCGACGGCTTCGACGGCGGCGCCGGCTCCCGGTACCAGGCCCGGCGCGAGATCCGGTCCTTCTGGTATCCGACCTGGCTGGCTCAGCCCGCCGCGCTCGTGCCGGGGTCTCGCCTGGTGGACGCGCCACCCGACGGCCTCACCCTGGACGACGTGCGACCGCTGGCGCGGCAATACGACCTCTGCGTGATCCACACGAGCACGCCGTCCTTCGCGGGCGACGTCAAGGTCGCGGAGGCGCTCAAGGCGGAGAACCCCGCGCTCATGATCGGCATGGTGGGCGCCGCGGTGGCGGTGGCGCCCGAGCCCTCGCTCCGGGCCAGCGCCGCGCTCGCCTTCGTGGCGGGCAGCGAGTTCGACTTCACCGTGCAGGAGGTGGCGCAGGGGCGCCCGCTGGCGGGCATCGCGGGGCTCTCGTACCGCAGCGGGGACCGCGTTGTCCACAACGTCCAGCGAACCGTTCTCGAGGACATGGACCGCCTGCCCTTCGTGACGCCCGTGTACCGGCGCGACCTCACCGTCGAGAACTACGCCATCGGGTACCTGCGTCATCCCTACGTCTCGCTCTACACCGGGCGCGGCTGCCGCTCGAAGTGCACGTTCTGCCTCTGGCCCCAGACGGTGGGCGGGCAGCGCTACCGCACCCGCAGCGTGGACCACGTGGTGGAGGAGATGACGCTGGCCCAGCGGCTCTTCCCCGAGGTGAAGGAGTTCTTCTTCGACGACGACACCTTCACCGACGACCTGCCCCGCGCGGAGGCCATCGCCCGGCGCCTGGGCCCCCTCGGCATCACGTGGTCGGTGAACGCCAAGGCCAATGTGCCCGCCGACACGCTGGCCGTGCTGCGGGACAACGGGCTCCGGCTCCTCCTCGTGGGCTACGAGTCCGGCGACCAGCGGATCCTCAACAATGTGAAGAAGGGGGTGCGGCTCGAGACCGCCCGCCGCTTCACCCGGGACGCCAAGCGCGTCGGCATCACCATCCACGGCACCTTCATCCTGGGCCTGCCCGGCGAGACGCGGGAGACCATCGCGGAGACCATTCGCTTCGCGCGGGAGATCGACCCGCATACCATCCAGGTCTCGCTGGCCGCGCCCTACCCGGGCACCGCGCTCTACGCGGAGGCGCAGCGCAATGGCTGGCTGGAGTCCGAGGCCCTGGTGGACGGCGAGGGCGTCCAGCAGAGCGCCCTCGGCTACCCGCACCTGCCGCGGACCGAGATCTTTCAGTCGATGGATCTCTTCTACCGGCGCTTCTACTTCCGGCCGCGCAAGATGATCTCCCTCGCCGGCGAGATGGTGCGCGACCCTCAGGTCATGCGCCGCCGCCTTCGCGAGGGCCGCGACTTCCTGCGCTTCCTCCGGAAGCACCGGACGCCGCCCGCGGGAGCCAGCGCATGACGGAGCCCGCGGCATGAAGGTGCTCGTCATCGACGCCATCGCGCCGGAGGGGATCGACTACCTGCGCGAGCGCGGCTTCGAGGTGGACGAGGTCTCCAGCAAGCTGCCCCGCGAGGAGCTGCTCGCGCGCCTGGGGACATACGAGGCCATCGTCACGCGGTCCTCCACCACCGTCACCCCGGAGTTTCTGGCCCACGCGCGGCGGCTGCGCATTCTCGGCCGCGCCGTAGTGGGCGTGGACAACATCGACGTGGATGCCTGCTCGCGCCAGGGGGTGGTGGTGGTCAACGCCCCCTACGGCAATGTCGTGTCGGCGGCCGAGCACACCCTGGGCATGCTCCTGGCGCTGGTGCGCAAGATTCCCTTCGCCAACGACGCGCTCAAGCGCCTGGACTGGGACCGCGGCATCTACGGCGCGGAGCTGTTCCGGAAGACGGCGGGGGTGATCGGCCTGGGCAAGGTGGGCTCGCGGGTGGCGGCCCGGCTTCGCGCCTTCGAGATGAACGTGCTTGTCTATGACCCCTTCATCCCGGAGAGTCGCGCCCGCGACCTCGGGGTGCGCCTCACCGACCTGCAAACCGTCCTCACTCAGTCCGACGTGGTCACCGTGCACGTGCCGCTGTCCGAGGAGACCGAGAATCTCCTCGCCGCGCGCGAGCTGGCGCTGCTGAAGCCGGGCGCGCGGCTGGTGAACTGCGCGCGCGGCGGCATCGTCAACGAGCGCGATCTGCTCGCCGCGCTGGAGTCGGGCCGGCTGGCGGGGGCGGCGGTGGACGTGTGGACGGAGGAGCCGCCCGTCTCCGACCTGGTCAAGCGCCTGATCGCCCATCCGCGGGTGGTGGTGACGCCGCATCTCGGCGCGAACACGCTGGAGGCGCAGGTGAACGTGGCGGTGGACGTGGCGCGCCAGCTCGTCGCCTTCCGCGACGGGGAGCTGGTCGAGCACGCGGTGAACATCCCGGTGGGCGACCGCGAGACGGTGGCCGAGCAGCGGCCGTTCCTCGCCCTCGCCGAGCTGCTCGGCCGCTTCTGCGTCCAGCTCGAGCGGGACAATGTCGAGCGGGTGGAGGTCGAGGTGGCGGGGCAGGTGGGCCGGCGCGACCCCGAGCTCATCGCGCGGGCGGTGCTCAAGGGGCTCCTCGGCGGCATCACCGCGCAGGCGGTGAATTTGGTCAACGCCCACCTGGTGGCGCGCGATCGCGGGGTGGCGGTGGTGGTGCGCACCGACGAGAGCGCGGGCTCCGGCTACACCAACCTCATCACCGTGACCACCCAGGCGGGCACGGGCCGCAAGATCATCGCGGGCACCGTGTTCGACGGGACCCCCCGCATCGTCCGGCTGCGCGATCTCCACATCGAGTTCATCCCGGAGGGACATATCCTGGTGCTCTCCTACGAGGACCGGCCCGGCATGGTCGGGAAGATCGGCTCCATCCTGGGCCGCCACAACGTGAACATCGCCTCCATGCACGTCGGCCGCCGCACCAAGCGCGGCGGCGCCATCGTGGTGCTCCTCCTCGACGAGGCGGTGAGCTCCGAGGTCATGGAAGAAGTGGCCAAGGCGGTGGAGGCGGACTTCACCCGCCTGATCCGGCTGGACCCATGAGGCGGCGGCGCGCGGCGGGCGCGTTACCGCGGGGCGCGCAGCCGTTCGAGGCGCGGCCCTGGGGCGGATTCCAGACGCTCGAGGAGGGGCGGGGCTACAAGGTGAAGCGGCTGGTGGTGGAGCCGGGACATCGCTTCAGCCTGCAGAAGCACTACCGCCGCGCCGAGCACTGGGTGATCGTGTCGGGCTCGGCCAAGGTCACCATCGGGCGCCGCAGCCGGCGGCTCCGGCCGCGCGAGGCGGTGACGGTGCCGCGCGGCGCCTGGCATCGCGCCGAGAACGTGGGGCGCGTGCCGGTGGTCGTCGTCGAGGTCCAGTACGGCTCCTATCTCGGCGAAGACGACATCGTGCGCCGGCAGGACGACTACGGGCGGACCGGCCGCCGCTAGAGACCCGCTACTCCCCGCCGCCTCCGTAGTAGAAGTGCGCGCCGAGACCGAAGTATTCGATCTCCTTCCGGAAGAACTGGCCGTTCGGGGAGTTCCCGTGGAAGTACTCCAGCATCACGAGAAGCCGGCGTCCCAGGATCTTGGCGCCGTCGAACTGGAGGCCCGCCCGCACGGAGATCTCCGGGTTCCAGTGGGCCTCCTGACGCGCCTGCACGTTCACCGCCGCCACCGGCGTGACGCCGGGAAGGAAGGACAGGCGCTTCCGGACTTCCAGCCCCGCGCTCGCTATCCAGGGGTCGATGCTCTTGGGGTCCTGGTCGAACAGATAGCCGGCGCCCGCGTAGACGCGCAGCGCGCGGTCGAAGAAATGGTAGGAGAGCTTGAGGTCCACCGCCTCGTAGCTCAGGTTCACCCGCTCGGGCCGGTCGTGGATCAGAAACTCGTCGCCGAGATGGGAGCTCTGGTGGAAGACCCGGGCCAGGGCTTGAAAGTTGCCCACCGCGTAGGAGACGGCCGGTCCCACGAAGTAGTCCGCGTTGATGAGGTCATGGGAATCCGAGTTCATGTCGAAGATGGCGAACACGCTGGCCTGGAGCCCGATCTCCACGTGTCCGGCGAACGGAAACTTCCAGCGATAGAACGGAATGGTCTCGCCGAAGCTGACCGACGCGATGTCGCCGAACCGGTCGTTGTCCAGATAGCGCTGATACGACGCCGAGAAGTGGGGCCAGCGCGGGTCCGCCAGGAGCGCGTCGAACAGATGTCCCTGCGGAAACGCCCCGGCTTCGGGTTCCATCTCCTTCTCGGGGCCCTGTCCCCCACCGGCCTTGGCCTCGGCAGGGTTTGACGGGCGCGCGGCCCCGACCGGGGCGGCGGCGGTCGCGGTGATGGTGCCGGGGGATCCCGCGTCCACGATCTCGGCGCCGCTCACGCCCGGAATGCGCCGGAGCGCGGTCAGGACCTGGTCGCGATCGGCGGTTCCGATCTCGCTCGCCGGAACACGGATGACCCCGTTGACGACGCTGATGGTCGGCGCCCGGATTCCCAGCGTCTGCTCCAGCACGGCGGTGGCATACCCGCGAAGATAGGCATCGTCGGCCGGCGCGGCGACGGCGTTCGCCGCCGCGAGCACGGTGAGCCCGAGCGCGAGGGCGGCGGCGCGTACGAGAGGCGGTAATCCCGGCGAGCAGGCGAGCGCTTTGGTCATGGCGGCTTCTCCTCCCGCCCAACTGTCTCATGGAACCGAGGAGAAGACGCCAGGCCAGGACGGCGCTAGGCGCCGCGGCCCGCGAGGCGCCGCTATTGAACCGGCGGCGGCGGCGGGGGCAGGGGCGGCGGCGGGGGCGGTGCCGGCGGCGGCACGCTCCGGGCCGGATACGCAGTGGTGCGGTATCCGGGAATTTGATTACCCTTCGAGTACATGCACTGCTGGTACGCGGCATCATAGTGCCGCTGCACCGTGGCGGCCGAGTACGCGCCGGCATTGGCGCCGACCGCGGTGCCGCCGAGCAGCCCGCCGCCCGCGCCGATGGCCGCGCCCGCCCCCGGATTGCCGGCGGCGGCGCCGATGGCGGCGCCCAGGCCCGCGCCGACCACGGTGCCGATCACGGCCCCGGCGGCGGTGCTCTGGTTCGCGGCGGTGGCGGCGTCGCCGCTTTGCTGCTGCGCCCACTGCCGGCAGGCGCCGTCGTCAAACTGGAATTGCTCGAACGATTTGCCGGGC
>DASRWT010000098.1:0-6337 GCA_035654455.1 Candidatus Nitrosocosmicus sp.
GGTCTGCCGGAACTCTATCGCGCCCGCTGCCGGGACGCAAAGGGCTGCTAGACGCGATGCGTGTGGGTGACCTCTTCGGTGCGGCGGCTCATCGCCACCAGGCCCACCACGATCACGATGAGGAGAACGGCGCCGAGCACCATGGCGAGCGTCGGATCCATTCCGAGGAACCGCGGGGACTGCTCCACCACCCGCTCGGTCTTCTCCGTCTTGCTCTCGATCGTCACGTTGGACGAGGGAACCTGCGCCGGGGGCGCCTGCGTCTGGGGCGCCGACTGCGCGGCGGGCGGCGTCGAGCCGCTATCCGCAGGCTTGGTCTCGGTCTGCGCCGGCGCCGGCGCGGCCGGCTGCTGCGCGCTCACGTCCACGGCGAGGCCTCCGACCAGTAGAAGGGCCAGCATCGATCCGATTACCCAATTCATGCGGTTCATTTGCGCTCTCCTCCATGTCGAGCTTCGCTCGACGGCTTCGATTTGAACCAAAGAGATAGCAATGCCGATGCCAGTGACTTCGGGTCGAGAGATCAACCACTTGGGGAGCGGGGTGCGCCGTCTCTGCCAGGTCAGGGTTACCGCGGACCCAGGGGTGATTTATAGTAAGAGCACTCATAGAGCCCTCCCGTCATGGCCCACTCCCTCGTTTCTCGAGCCCCCGCCCGCCGCGCGCGCAGTCGCCCGGTCCGCGCCGTCTCCGGCCGGCGCCGCGCGCGCCGCCGCGTATTGCTCGCGCTCCTGGCGGCCCCGCTGGCCATCCGGATCGTGCTGGGCGCGCTGCTCGTCCTGGCGCTCTGGGTGACGGTGAACTGGGTGTACCAGGTGGTGCGCAAGCCGTCGGAGCTCTTCTTCCCCGTGGACCGCGTCCTGGCCAAGGCCCCGTCCGAGACCTGGCGGCAATACGGCTCGCTCTTCCGCGAGCACTCGACCGCGGTCATCACGCCCGAGCTGCTGGGGGCCCTGGCCCAGGTCGAGAGCGCCGGCGATCCCGTGGCGCGAACCTACTGGCGCTGGCAGCTCAGCTGGAACCCTCTCGCGCTCTATTCGCCGGCTTCCAGCGCGGTGGGCATGTTCCAGCTCACGGACGCGACCTTCCAGGAGGCGCGGCGCTACTGCATCCACGATCACGTGGTGGTGGAGGAGGGCGCCTGGAGCGACCTGCGCTCGTGCTGGTTCAACCGCCTCTACACGCGCGTCATTCCCAGCCACGCCGTCGAGCTCACCGCGGCCCTGCTGGATCGGCAGGTGGCGCGCGTCCTGGACCGCCAGCGTGTCGCGGGGGCGACGCTCAGGCAAAAGCAGGACCTGGCCGCCCTCATCCACCTCTGCGGCGAGGGGGCGGGCAATGCCTACGCGCGGCGCGGGCTCCGGTTGACGCCGGGGCAGCGATGCGGCGACCATGACGTCCGGCGGTATCTCGGGCAGGTCAACGCGTTGAAGCGCCAGTTCGCCACCCAGACATGAGGTCACCCATGCGGAAGACCATCACCGGCACCGGCGGCATGCTCCTCCTCCAGACCCTCAAGGACGCGGGGGTGGAGTACCTCTTCACCAACCCGGGCTCCGCGGAGACGGGCATCTTCGCCGCCATTGCCGAGGACGGCGACCAGCGCCTGGTGATGGGCAAGCACGAGGGGCTGGTGGCCGCCATGGCCGACGGGTATCACCGCCTCAGCGGCAAGGTGGGCGTGGTCATCGCGCATGTGATGGGCGGCTCGTACCAGCTCGCGGGGCAGCTCTTCAATGCCCAGGTGGCCGGCTCCTCGATCCTGGTCATCGCCGGAGACTGGGCCTCCGAGCTCCAGGACTATCGCGGGCTCGCGCCCTTCCCGGGGCTGAGCCAGGCGGAATCGATGCGGCCGATCACGAAGGACGCGCGCGCGTCCTATCAGGTGCACGCCAACCCGGCCGCGATCACGGTGGCGACGACTCGCGCGCTGCGGGAGGCCACCACGCCGCCCACGGGCCCGGTGTATCTCTCCATCAGCGCCGAGCTCCTGCTCCGCGAGGGGCTGGAGGCGCAGATCGGGGAGGGCGCGGGCTACCGGATCGAGCGGCCGGCGGCGGCGCGCGCCGAGACGATCGAGGCCATCGCCCGGCGGCTGGCCGAGGCGCAGTGCCCGGTGCTCATGTTCGGCGACGACGTCACGCGCGAAGGCGCGCAGGGCGAGGCGGTGCGGCTGGCCGAGGCGCTGGAGGCGCCGGTCTTCGCCAGCCGGCAGATCTTCGCCAATTACCCGACGCGGCATCCGCTCTACTGCGGCATGTATCCGGTCTCCAAGGACTTCGAGAAAGTCACGGGGCTCAAGCCCGATCTCCTCTTCCTGGTCGGCTGCCAGGGCGTGCACGGCGCCGTGAGCGAGCCGTCGGTGATGCAGATCGGACCGAATCCGCTCCTGATGGGCCGGCACTATCCGCTGGATCTCGCGGCGCAGTGCGAGCTGCGCGACACCCTCCGCCAGCTCGGCGACGCCGTGACCCGCCTCGCCGGCGCGGACAAGGCGGCGGGCTGGACCCGGCAGCGCGCCAAGGTGCGCGCCTTCGCCCGGCTCCTCGTCGAGCGCGAGGAGACGCTCGTGCGCGAGCACCAGCACGACTCGCCGGTGCATCCGGCGGTTCTGGGCGCGCACTTCGCGGAGGTCCTTCCGCGCGAGACCGTGATGGTGCAGGAGAGCTCCACCGCGCGCACGGGGCTGGTCCCCTTCGGCCACGGCGGGCTGGCCTGGACGCGGAGCGGCGGCGGCTCGCTCGGCTGGGGAGTGGGGGCGGCCATCGGCGCCAAGCTCGCGGTGGGGCGCGACCGGCCGGTGGTGCTCAACCTGGGCGACGGCGCGCTCACCTACAGCGCGTCGGGCTTCTGGACCATGGCGCGGTACAACACCGCCGTCCTCACCGTGGTCTCCAACAACGAGACCTATCAGATCGTGCGCCACAACTGGGCCCGCGAGGTCCCGGACAGCAAGATGATCCGCGAGGGGAAGTATCCCGGCCTCTTCCTGGGGGCGCCCGCCACGGACTATGTGGCCCTGGCCGGCGCGCAGGGCGTGGAGGGGGAGCGCGTGACCACGGTGAAGGAGCTGGAGCCCGCGCTCGGGCGCGGGATGGAGCGGATCACCCGCGACAATCGGCCCTACCTGGTCGAAGTCGCGGTGGCGCGGGAAGGCATCGGCGCGGACTCCACCTGGCACCAGGACTGGCGGCTCTAGGCCGCGGCTAGGTGGTCCTGCTCGCGGCGAAGATCGCCTTCTCGGCGGGCTTCGTGCTGGCGATCACCGCTGCCATCGAGCGCCTGGGGCCGCGGCTGGGCACCCTCATCGCCATGGTGCCGCAGCTCGCCGTGCTCTCGCTGATCTTCTTCGCCATCGAGCAGGGGCACGCCTTCGCCGCTGAGACCGCCTTCTGGAACATCCCCGGCATGTGCGCGACGGTGCCGGTCTTCGTGGGCTATCTGGTGGCGAGCCGTCTCGTGCCCGCGCCGCGCTGGGCGTCCATCGCCGCCGGCGTGACCCTGGGCACCATCTGCTTCGTCGTCCCGGCCTACCTGCTCAGCGTGATCATCATGCCGCGCTGGGCGGTGGTGCCCTTCGCCGCCGTGGTGTGCTTCGGAACGGGCTGGATGGTGCGCGGTCTGCCGGACACCGTCCCCTTGCGGCGGGTCGCGGCCGGGCCGCTGCTGCTCGCCATTCGCGCCGGCACCGCGGCGCTGACCGTCCTCACGGTCACCGCGCTCGCTCAGGTCCTGGGGCCGAAGTGGTCGGGGCTGGTGGCGGGATTCCCGGTCAATAGCCTGCCGGTGATGGTGATCCTGCACACCCACTACGGCCGGGACGTGGTGAGGCCCTTCATCAAGACGTTTCCCGCGGGCGCCTTCGGGATCTGCCTCTTCGACCTCGTCGCCTGGCTCTGGCTCGAGCGGATCGGCCTGCCGCTCACGGTGGTCCTCGGCTACACCGTGGCCCTGGCGTATCTCACCGTGCTGGGCTGGCTCCGCTATGCGGGCAGCTTGTCGCCGTCGGGTGGCGCGGGCACCTCGAAGGCGTTCACCATGCCGGAGAGCAGGGCGAAGTAGTTCGCGGCCGCGGTGAGCTCCACCAGCCACCTGGTGCCGTGGCGCTTCTGGAGCGCGTCGAAGGCGGCCTGGTCCACGCGGTTGGTCCGCATGAGCTGCCGGGTATAGGCCACGATCTCCCGCTCCTCCACCGGCAGGCCGGCCGGGTCGCCCTTGGCGCGGATGAGATCGATGGCCTCCTCCCGCACTCCGGCGCGCCGGGCGGCGCCCACCTGGGCCGACCACACATAGGCGGCCTCGCGCTCGCGGACCGCGGTGAGGATGGCGAGGGAGCGGAGCCGGCCCTCCACCACGCTCTCGTCACGGTAGAACTTGACGAAGCTCAGCACCCGCTCCGCCAGCCGGGGGCTGTGGAGCAGGATGCTGAAGGGGCCGCGGACATTGCCGAACATCTCCACCACGCCGTCCACGATGGGCGCGTGCTCGGGGGACACGTCGGACTTGCCGGTGATGGGCGCGACTCGGGGCATGGGGTATTCTCCTTGCGGCACACTCTAGCAAAAAGGGGAGGTCGGCATGCGCTATCGCCCGTTCGGCCGGACTGGTCTCAAGGTGTCGGCGGTGGGGTTCGGCTGCTGGCCCATGGCGGGCGACCGCTACGGCGCCATCGAGGATGGGGAGGCGATCAAGGCCATCCATCGCGCGCTGGACCGGGGCGTGAACTGCGTGGACACCGCGCCCGCCTATGGCGCCGGGCACTCGGAGGAGGTGGTGGCGCGAGCGCTCGAGGGGCGCCGGAAGGATCTGATCCTCGTCACCAAGTGCGGGGTGAAGGTTCCGCCGCCCGGCCAGCTCGGGCCACTGCGCGACGCGAGCCGGTCCAATATCCTCGCCGAGGTCGACGCGAGCCTCAAGCGCCTGCGCACCGACTGGGTGGACGTGCTCCTGATCCACTGGCCGGACTCCAGCACGCCGTTCGAGGAGAGCATGCGCGCGCTGGAGGAGGTGGTGGGGTCGGGGCGCGCCCGCTTCGTCGGCGTGTCGAACTTCACCGGCGCCATGCTGTCGGAGTGCCTGAGCACCCGGCGCGTCGACGTCTCCCAGGTGGGCTATCACCTGCTGGACCGGCGTCAGGAGACGGAGACCTTCCCCTTCTGCCTCGCGAACGGCATCGGCGTGATGGGCTATGGATCCCTCGGCCACGGGCTCCTCACCGGCGCCTTCACCGCCGCCACCACCTTCGAGGCGGGCAAGGACTGGCGCGCGGGCGGGGTGGCCTTCGGCCAGCCCATCTTCCGGGGCGACAATCTCAAGGCCAATGTCGGCGTGGCGGAGCGGCTGCGCCGCGAGATCGCCGAGCCCCGGGGCGTCTCGCTGAGCCAGCTCGCGCTGGCGTGGGTGCTGGGCAATCCCGCGATCAGCACCGCGCTCGTGGGCGCGCGCACGCCGGCGGAGGTGGACGCCAACGACGCGGGCGCCGAGCTCGACCTCACCGCCGACGAGCGGGCGCGGATCGACCTCATCGTGGCGGACGCGCGAGGCCGGGTGAAGGAGTTCACTCCGCTGCGGCCGGCCATGGAGCCCTGGGGCGCGGAGATCCAATGAGACGCTACGTGGACTCCTCGAGCCAGACCACCTCGAGCTGGGCGCCCTTGTCGAAGGAGTTCTTCATGCCGAAGTTCTTCACCCGCGCGCTCCACGAGGACACCTGCTTGGGATACGGCGTGTAGACGTAGTAGACCTGGTCGGCGGTGTAGCGCTGGATGTCGTCGATCACCTTCCGGCGCGACGCGGGGGCGGTGTAGCGGCGCTGGGCGTCCAGCATCATGTCGAGCTGGGCGTCGCTGACGTGGCTGCGGTTGTGGGGTTCGCCGGTGCGGAAGAAGTTGTAGAGATAGGCGTCCACTTCGGTGAAGAGCGAGGACGGTCCCCAGCTCGCCGCGTCGAACTTGCCGAGGAGAGAGCCCCGGAGGTAGTGGCCGTAGTCCTCGTTCACGATCTGGAGCTCCACGCCGACGGCCTTGAGGTAGGAGGCGAGGAGCTCCAGCTCCTTCACGTACTCGGGGCCATAGCCCGGCCAGTGCGTGCACTTCACCTTGAGACCCTGAGGGAAGCCGGCCTCGGCGAGGAGCTTTCTGCCCAGGGCCGGGTCGTGCTGGAGCCACCGCGCCCCGGGCCCCACCTCCTTGCCGGCGCGCTTCCACTCGCGCATCGGCGCGGGGATGGGGCCCGGGTCCTCGTAACCCTGACCCTCGAGGAGCTGGGCCACCCACTTCTTGCGGTCGATCGCCAGGGAACAGGCCCGGCGGACCCGCACGTCGTTGAAGGGCGCCTT
>DASRWT010000099.1:0-11272 GCA_035654455.1 Candidatus Nitrosocosmicus sp.
GTGAAGAACTCGCGGGGCATGTGGCCGGGCGTCCGGTAGCCGAGGATGCCCCGCTCCCCGAGCTTGAGGATGAGGTGCTTGCAGTGGGCGAGACGGAAGAGCTGGAGCGCCAGCGGCCGCACCACCGAATCCTGGTCGCCCAGCGCGAAGCGCGCCTCCCGCTCGTTGGGCGTGATGAGGTCGAAGTCGGTGAACTCGAGGATATTACCCCACCGGTTGGAGACCTGGCTGTCCGCGACCTTGAGGGTCCGGGCGGGAACTCCCTCCCGGAGGAGCCGGATGCTCTTCCGGTTGAAGATGCCGTGGCGAAAGTCGCTGAAGATCACCACATCCGCCGGGCTCGCGGCGAGAGACTCCGCCAGGGCGCGGAGCGCCCGGTCCGAGACCGCGCGGTTGTCCACCCGGTCCACCTGGAGCATCTTGTAGCCGTCGGCGATGAAGCGCTCTTTCTGGGTGGTGGGGCGCGTGCGGTCCACGTAGGCGTGCACGGTGATGCCCGCCTGGCGCAGGTCTTCCAGGACGAAATCCTTCACCGGATCGTTCCCCAGCACGGTGGAGAAGGACACCTCGCCGCCGGCCGCCTTGACGTGCTTGGCCACCACCGCCGCGCCGCCCGCGAAGACCTCGGTCCGCTGGTGCTTGACGCTGAAGGTGGGCGACTTCGCGGTGGCTCCCAGGAGCGAGCAGTGGCTGTAGCTGTCCACGATGGTGTCCCCCAGCACGTGGACCCGCACCCCCCGCATGGCGGTGAGCGCCTCGCGCAGCTGGTCGAAGCCGAAACCCTCCGACTCCATGAGGGCAAGCAGCTTCTCCACGCCGAGCTTCGGCGGCGAGGATTCGATCAGCCGCGACGAGGAGTAGACCACGTCGCCCGGCGTGAACACGATCTCGCCGCCGTAGCTCTCGAGGGTGTCGATCTCCTCCTGGGTCCGCGGGGGGACCCCCTCGGAGAAGTACTCGTAGCCCTTGGCGAAGAAGTCGGGCTGCAGGTACTTGATGTGCTCGATGGGGGTGGCGTTCGGATCGATGATCACGTAGTCCACCATCTCGAGCGCGGCCAGGTTGGCGGCCCGGAGATCCTGGGGCACGTAGGGGCGGAAGTCCGCCTTGGTGGCGTGCACATCGGCGGTGAGGCTGGCGATGAGGAGATCGGCCTTGTCCTTGGCGTACATGAGGTGGCGGAGGTGGCCGGGATGGACGATGTCGAACATCCCGTGGCACATGATCACCGTCTTCGCGCGCGGCCGCGGGCCGATGGCCGCCCTCAGCTCTTCCAGCGTCTTGATCTTGGCGCGGTAGTCGGGCTTCATCGCGCCAGGTGCTGGAACCAGACTCGCGTGGCCGCCTCGATCTTCTCGGGCGTCCACAGCGGCGCGGTGCGCCAGTCCTCGATGTGCCGGAGCATGGAGGCCACCCCCTGCGGGAAGGACACCGTGGGGGTCCACCCCAGGTGCCGCTGGATCTTGGTCACGTCCGCCCACGTGCAGTCGGGCTCGCCCGGACGCTTGGGGAGGTGCACGACTGGGCCCTCCATCAGCTCGACCAAGCGGTTGACGGTGGGAGGCGTGCCGCCGCCGCCGAGGTTGTAGATCTCACCCTTGCGGTCCGACTCCGCCGCCTGCAGATAGGCGCGGGCCACGTCGGTGACGTAGACGAAGTCGCGCTGCTGGGTGCCGTCGCCCACCACCGTGAAAGGCTTGCCGTGGAGCTTCTGGGCGAGAAAGACGCCGAACACCGCGCCGTAGGCGCCGGTGGTCTTCACCCGCGGCCCGTACACGTTGAACATCCGGATCGAGATCACCGGCAGGCCGTAGACCTGGCCCCAGTGCAGCGCCGCGCACTCGCCCAGATACTTGCTCAGCGCGTAGGGATACTCCGGCTTGATGGCCGCCGTCTCGGAGGTGGGCAGCTCGGTGGCGAGGCCATAGCACGAGGACGAGGCCGCGTACACGACCTTGCGCACGCGGGCGTGCCGGGCCGCTTCCAGCACCGCGAGCGTCCCGTTGACGTTGGCCCGCATGTAGTCCAGGGGCCGCTCGATGGAGGGCACGATGTCGCCGATGCCGCCGAAGTGAAAGACATAGTCCGCGCCCTTGAAGAGAGGCGCGTCGGGCGGGAGCGCGCCCATGTCGAGGGGGCCGTCGAACCGCACCCGGGAGTTGCCGCGGTGCTGCGCGAGATTCTCCTCGCGGCCGCCCACCAGATTGTCCACCACCGCCACCTCGAAGCCGCGCTCCACGAGGAGATCCACCATGTGGCTCCCGATGAATCCGGCCCCTCCGGTGACGACGGCGCGCGGCATGAATCAGACCAGGCCCGAGGCCTGGACGGTCTTGACGTTGTAGTAGCGGATGTCGTCCTTGGCGTTCGGGACCTTGCCCGCCCGGAAGGCCGCGCAGAGGTCGCGGACGGCGTCCTCGATGGTCCGCTGAGGTGTCCAGCCGAGCTCGCGCTTGATCTTGTCCGACGACACGTGGTACGAGCGCAGATCATTGCTCGGCGAGGTCTCCACCTTGATCGGCGCCAGCTCGGGCATCTCTCGCTCCACGATGGCGCGCACGATCTCGCCCAGCTGGGCCACGGTGTGGTTCTGGTAGGCAGCGTTGAAGGTCTTCCCCGCGATCATGTCCGCCGGCGTGGTCAGGAGCTCCACGTAGAGGTCGGTGATGTCCTCGATGTGGATGTTGGGGCGCTTCTGGGAGCCGCCGAAGATGGTGATCCGCCGCTGGTTCACCGCCAGGCTGGTGAGGATATTCACGGTGAGATCCAGCCGCAGGCGCGGTGAGTACCCGCACACGGTGGCGGGCCGGATGATGACGGTGGTGAAGTCCGGGGCCTGGTAGCGGAGCAGGATGGGCTCGCACATCCCCTTGTACTTGTTGTAGTCGGTGAGCGGGACCAGAGGGTGGTCCTCGGTCACGTCCGGCGCGTCGCTCACCCCGTAGACGCTCGAGGTGGAGGCGTAGATGAACCGCTGCGCCCCCGCCCGCTTCGACTCCGCCACCAGCGGCTCGAAGCAATCGTAGTTGATGGACCGGCTCAGCGTCGGGTTCAGCTCGAAGCTTGGATCGTTCGAGATGCAGGCCAGATGGATTACCGCGTCCGCGCCCCTGAGACTCTTCGCCACCGCCGCCGCGTCCCGCAGATCCCCCTTGACCAGCTCCAGCCGGGGATGACGCGGCAGCACGTCCTCGCCGAAGAGGAAGAGGTCGATGACACGGACCCGGTAGCCTCCGGCGAGGAGCTTCGGCACCAGCACGGCGCCGACATACCCGCCGCCTCCGGTGACCAGCACCGTCTTCCCGTCGCTTGCCATCTCAGGCTCCTCGCGCCACGGTCTCTCGCTTGACATAGATCGCCCACCACACCCGGGCGATGGTCCGGAGCGCTTTCAGGATGTTCGTGATCGACACGGCCTTCGACCGGCCATGAGCCCGCTCCACGTGGGTGAGGCCGACCTCCACGCTGCTGTAGCCGGCGTGGAGCGCGTGAATGAGCATCTGGGTGAGGAAGTAGAAGCCGCCCTCCGATTTCGGGAGCGCCCGCGCCAGCGCGATGGGGTAGATGCACGGGCCCTGGTAGTAGCGCATCTTCAGGCCGAAGAGCACGTTCACCATGCCCGTGGAGGCCCAAGTCAGGAAGCGGCGGTGGAGCTGGCGCGCCCGCGGGTTCTGGTGATACGGCGCCACGATGTCCGCGCGCCCCACCGCGGCGAGAATATCCCGCACCGAGCCGCGGTCGATCTCGCCGTCACCGGCGAGGAAGCTGAAGTGATCCAGCTTCGCCTCGTCCAGCGCGCGCTCGTAGGCGGCGGCGATGCCCAGGTTCCGCGGCTGGTGCAGGGCGCGCACCCGCGGGTTCTCGTGAGCGAGCCGATCGGCCAGCTCGCGCGTCCCGTCGGTGCTGCCGTCGTTGACCACGAGGATCTCGTACTCGGCCAGGATGCCGTCCGCCGCCCACACGATGTCGTTCACCGCCCGCTCGAGGTTGTCCACCTCGTTGAAGGCGGGCAGGAACACCGAGACGCGCCGCACGGAGTCCATCAGTAAGGCCCCGCGAAGGTGGCCTGCACGTCGGCCACGCCCTTCTCCGCCGAGGCGCCGGCCTTGAGCACCTCGAGGCAGGCGCGGGCGATGGTGAGCGGGTTCGGATGGAAAGCGTCCTCGAGCGGCTTGGAGACGGGCGCGGGAGAGTCCGGCGGCGTGACCCGGCGCACCGGCGCCTTCAGGTACGGGAACGCCTTCTCCGCCGCCACTGCCGCCACCTCGGCGGACACGCCGCAGAGTGCCCAGCTCGTGTCGGCGACGACCAGGCGCCCCGTTTTTCTCAATGACCTGACGATGATCTCGTCATCGAGCGGGCGGACACTGCGGAGGTCGATGACCTCCGCGTCGATCCCCTGCTCGGCGAGGATGGCGGCGGCGCGAAGGGCCTCGTAGGCCATGAGCGAGATGCCCACGATGGTGATGTCCTTGCCTGGACGCGTCACCGCACCCTTGCCGAAGGGGACGGGCTCGAGCCCCTCGGGGACCTCGCCCTCGAGCTCGTACAGCGCCCGGTTCTCCAGCAAGACCACCGGCCCCGTCCCCTGCAGCGCGCTCACCAGCAACCCCTTGGCGTCGGCGGGGGTGGCGGGCGTCCCCACGTAGAGGCCGGGGAAATGCGCGAACATGGCCTGGAGGCTCTGGGAGTGCGTGGCGCCCTGGCCCCAGCCCCGGCCCACGATGCCGCGCAGCACGATCGGCACCCCGGAGCCATTGGCGAACATGTAGCGCCACTTGGCGGCCAGGTTGGCGAGCTGATCCATGCAGAGGAACATGAAGTCGTTCCGCGGATGCACGATGAGCGGCCGCTTGCCCATGGCGGCGGCGCCGATGGCAATCCCGGTCATGGCGTTCTCGCCGTTCGGGATGTCGAAGACGCGGGCGGCGCCGAACCGGCGATGCGCCTCGAAGGTCGTCCCGAAGATGCCCTTGAAGTCGTCGACTCCGATGCCGGCGACGAAGATGCTGGGGTCGGCCTCCATGCACTGGACCGTCGCCTCGCTGATCGCCTGCCCGTAGCTCAGTCGTCGCATGCGGGGCTCCTAGTACGTGCCCAGCGTGAGGTCTTCGATGGCCGGGAAGGGCGCCGCCTTGGCGGCGGCCACCGCGCGATCCACCTCGGCCTGGCTGGCGCGCGTCATCGCCTCGACCTCGCCGGGCGTGCAGACCCCGGTGCGGACCAGCCGCGTGGTGGCGCGCTCGATCGGACAGCGCGCGATCCACGAGTCCACTTCCGCCTTCGAGCGGTAGCCCCGGTCGTAGTCCCAGAGGGGGCCCACGTGCTCGCGCCAGCGATAGGTCGTGCACTCGAGAAACGCGGGACCGGCGCCGGTCCGGCACGCTTCCACCGCGGCCTGGGCCGCCTCGTACACCGCGAACACGTCGTTCCCGTCCACCAGCTGCGCGGGCAGGCCGTAAGACGAGGCGCGCAAGTGGATGGAGACGTCGGCCGGCTGGCGCACGTCGAGGCGCGTATGCGTGGAGTAGCCGTTGTTCTCGCACACGAAGAGCACGGGGAGCTTCTTCACCACCGCGAAGTTGAGCGTCTCGTGGAAAATGCCCTCCTCCACGGTGCCGTCGCCGAAGAAGGTCACCGCCACGCGGTCCTGCCGGTCCATGGCGAAGGCCAGCGCCGAGCCCACCGCCACCGCCATGGTCTGGCCCAGGATGGCCGAGGACGCGATGACGCCCGCGTCGAGGTCCGACAGGTGCACGGAGCCCCCGCGGCCGCGCGCCGAGCCCGCCTCCTTGCCGTAGAGCTCCGCCACCATCGCGTCGAGATTCCCGCCCTTGGCGAGATAGTGGGCGTGGCAACGGTGTCCGCTGTACACGGCATCGGTGCGGCGAAGCGCGGCGCACACGCCCACCGCCACCGCCTCCTGCCCGATGGAGAAGTGCGTCGGGGTCCGCATTTCCTGGGCCGGGTAGAGCTCCGCGAGCGTCTCTTCCGTCCGCCGGATGCGGATCATGTCCCGCAGCAGCCGCCGCTCGATATCCATGCTCCTCGTCCTCGTCCCGACGTCCCGGCTCGGCGGCGTACCGGTGGCCAGCCGTCCGGCGTCAGCCGGATGGCATTCTTGGTCACAGCAGGCCCGTCCCGAGCTCCGAGGAGGGTCGTCCAGTTGGGCACGCCCCTCAAGAAACCTACGACGTCGCTAGTTTAGCACTCACCAGGGCCTCGGGACCTCAATCCCGTCACGCGGCCCCGGCCCACCGCGAAAAGGCTGCACGAGCTATGCCAGGGCCCTCGACAGGCGGGCAAAGTTCGGGCACAGTCTCAGCACACCTCGAGCCCCCCAAGGAGCCGGTCCCCATGAGCGATTCCGCCGTCTTTTCCCGCCGCCTCCCCGGCTCCTTCCATCCCGAGATCGTCCGGGGTGAAGGGTCCTACCTCTACGATCGAGAGGGCAGGAAGTATCTCGACGCGGCCGGCGGCGCGCTGGTCGTCTCGGTGGGCCACGGGGTGCCCGAGATCGCGGACGCCGCGCGCGAGCAGCTGGGGCGTCTGGCCTATATCCACGGCTCGGAGTTCACCTCTCCCGCCGTCGAGACCCTGGCGCGCGAGATGGCCAAACGCGTGCCCATGGACGATGCGCGGCTCTACCTCGTCTCCGGCGGAAGCGAGGCCACCGAGACCGCCATCAAGCTGGCGCGCACCGTCCAGCTCGCCCGCGGCGCCGCGGGGCGATTCAAGGTGATCTATCGCTGGCCGTCCTATCACGGCGCCTCGCTGGGCGCCCTGGCCGTCTCCGGCCGGCCCCGGCTGCGCGGCCAGTTCGCGCCCATGATCGCGTCTTATCCCCACGTGCCCGCCCCCTATCCCTACCGCTGCACCCTGCGCGGCTGCGGCGAGGTCTGCTCGCTCGCTTGCGCCGAGGCGCTCGACGCTCTCATCCGGGCGGAGGGCCCGGACTCGGTGTCCGCCTTCATCGCGGAGCCCGTGGTGGGCGCCTCCGCGGGCGCGGTGGTGCCCCCGCCCGGCTACTACGAGACGGTGCGCGAGATCTGTGACCGGCACGGCGTGCTCTTCATCGCCGATGAGGTGATGAGCGGGATGGGCCGCACCGGCAAGTGGTTCGGCATGGAGCACTGGCCCGGTGTCCGGCCCGATATCGTCACCTGCGGGAAGGGCGTGACCAGCGGCTATGTCCCCGGCGGCGCCGTGCTCGTGCGCGGCGAGCTGGCGGACGCGGTGAACCAGGCGGGCGGATTCCCCCACGGCTTCACGTACAGCCACCATCCGGTGGTGGCGGCGGTCGGGCTCGCGGTGCTCAACTACGTGGAGAAGCACGGGCTCGTCGCGCGCGCGGAGGTCGCCGGCGCCAAGCTGCTCAAGCGGCTCCACGGGTTGCTCGACCTCCCCGCGGTGGGGGAGGTGCGGGGGCGGGGTCTCCTCACCGCGGTGGAGATCGTCGCCGATCGCGACCGCCGGGAATCGTACCCGGGCGGAGACAAGATGGCCGAGCGCATCCAGCAGGAGGCCATGCGCCGGGGGGTGGTGGTCTACGCCTCGGGCGGGCAGGACCGTGGCCACGGAGACCTCCTCCTCCTCGGGCCGCCCTTCACCATCAGCGATGCGGAGATCGAGGAAGCGGTCGGCACGCTCGGCGACGCCATCTCGGCGGTCACGCGCGCCTGAGGCATACGAATGGACGATCAGGCCCCTCCCCGGACCATCGGTGTCGCGCAGGTCTTCGATCTTCATGCCCTGAAGGCCTTCGCGCCCGACCGGCGCGTGCGCAAGATGCTCTTCAAGACCGATCAGCTCTGGTCGGAGATCGCCTGCTACGAGCCGGGCCAGTCCACCGTCATGCACCAGCATCCCCGGGAGGAGGAGGCGATCTACGTCCTCGAGGGATGCGCGAACATGAGCATCGACGGCCAGGAGGTCGTGGTCCCCGCGGGCGCCATGGTGAAGTTCCCGGCCGCCGTCCTCCACGATGTCCGCAATCTGGGGACCGAGCGGTGCGTGATCATGTTCCTCAAGGTGAACCCGAAGGTGCTCAAGCCTGCTTGACTTGGGCGGGGCCGGATTCGTATCGTCGAGGCAGCGTGCCGTCACCGCGTGACCGAGAGGAGAGAGATTCATGAGCAGCGCGAGCGAATTCCGCACCCAGCTCGAGGACGCCGTCAATGCCCGCCATAGCCGGATCAACCCCTTCACCGAGAAGTGGGTCAACGGCGAGCTGACCCGGGCTCAGCTCGGGGCCTGGGTGTGCCAGCACTACCAGTACGTGTCACAGTTCGCGCGGTGGTGCGCCACCATTTACGGCAACTGCCCCGACCCGGACGCGCGCGACTTCCTGCTCGAGAACATCATCGAGGAGGAAAGCGGCACCAAGCACGTGGATCTGCTCATCCGGTTCGGCGAGGCCTGCGGGGTGAGCCGCGCCGAGGTCGAGCGCACCCGCCAGCTCCCCAGCACCCGCGGGCTCACCGCCTGGTGCTACGAGACGGCCCGCAAGCCCTTCCATCTGGCGGCGGCGGGGCTCCTGGTGGGGCTCGAGTCCCAGGTGCCCGGTATCTACAAGCGCAATCTTCCCCCGCTGCGCGCCCACTACGGCTTCACCGATCACGAGGTGGAGTTCTTCGCCATCCACATCGAGGCCGACGAGGTGCACGGCGAGCGCGGCTACCAGATCGTGGAGCGTCACTGCCCCACCCCGGATCGGCAGGCCGACGCCGTGGATACGGTGCGCCAGGCGACCGAGATGCGCTGGCAATACATGAGCGGCCTTCACCGCGCCTTCGTCCTCAAGGACGACGCCTAGGGGTGGCCGAGCACCGGGTCGCTTCGCTGGCCGACGTCGTGATCGGTAGTCTGGTCACCGTGGATGTCAATGGCACGCGGGTGGTCCTGACCCGCGTGGACGAGGCCGTCTATGCCTGCGGCGATATCTGCACCCATCGAGGCGGGAGCCTCGGCGAGGGGCGGCTCCGGGGCGTGCGGCTCGCCTGCCCGCTTCACGGCTGGATCTTCGATGTGCGCACCGGGAAGTGTCAGGTGCCGAGTCGGGGAGAGGCGGTGCCCACGTATCCGGTCCGGGTGGACGGCGAGAACGTCTTCATCGAGCTGCCATGATCACCGTGAAGCGCCTCACCCTCGAGGACGCCAAGGTGCTGCTCGCGGCGGCCGAGGCCAAAGCTCGCGAGATCAACGTGACCGAGACCATCTGCGTGTGCGATGACGGCGGCCATCCCATCGCCTTGCACCGGATGACGGGAGCCCGGCTCACCGGGGTCGAGATCGCCATCGCCAAGGCCTTCACCGCCGCGGGACATCGGCGCCCCACCCACCGCTTCAATGAGCCGCCCGCGGGTCCCGCGCTGCCGGGCAACGAGGCCTTCGGCATCCACGTCATGCACCCGGGCAAGTTCGCCATCTTCGTGGGCGGCTTCCCCATCGAAGCGGACGGTGAGGTGGTAGGGGGCATCGGGGTGAGCGGGGGAAACGGCGAGCAGGATACCGCGGTGGCCACCGCGGCGCTGGCGGCCTTTCAGGCCTCGCTCAAACCCCGCCCGTGACCGATTCGGCGGGCCGCCTTCGCGCCCTCGGCTCCCCGATCTCCGACCCCACGCGCTGATCGGCCTCCCAAAGATTGGTGGCGAGGCCCCTGCCTCGTATGATGGCGACGTGAGTGTCCTCACCCGGCTCTGGGCCGCGTTTCGCCGCCCGCGACGGACAGTCTCGAGCGTGGAGCTGCTCCAGCGCGCGGAGCGCTGCCGGCGCGAGGGGCGATTCGAAGAGGGCGCGGTCCTGGCTCGCCAGGCGCTCGCGCTCGAGCCACGCAGCGCCCTGGCCCATCTCCTCGCCGGCTATCTCCATGCCGCGCTCCGCGATCCCGAGGCCGCCGCCGCCGCCTTCCGCGCGGCCCTGACGCTGGATCCCGAGCATCCGCGGGCCATGCTGGGGCTGGCCCGGATTGCATTGGAGCGCGGCGACGCCGCCGCCTGCCGCGAGCTCCTGGAACGCTCGCTCCGCGTCTACCCCGACTTCCCCGAGGCCCATGCGCTGCTGGAAGCGGTGGGCGTGGTGCCGGGGGTGGTGGCGCCCGAGGCTCCATCGGGCTCGGCAACCGTGGCGCGACTCAGCCAGGTGCCGCGGCCCGACGCCAGCCGCGAGTGTCTGCTCGTTCGCCCCGACGGAGCGCTGGTCTTCGCGTATCCCGCCACCGCCACGCGCGAGGCTCTGGGCGCCCACCTCGCGCGCGTGGTGAGCCTGGCCGGCGCCACCCTCGCCCGCGCCGGGCTCGGCCCATTGCGACACGCCGCCGTGGCCACCAATCCCGGCACCACCTTCCTGGAGGCCGATTCCCGCCTCGTCCTCGCGCTCACACTGCCGCCGGAGGTCCCGGTGGCGGAGGGCCAGCGGCAGGCCACCGAGCTGTGGAAGCGCTTCGTCGCCGAGGGCGCCGGATGAGCCCGGAGGCCCGGGCCCCCGCCGCGGTGCCGCCGGGGGGCGTGCCCTCGCGCGCCGCCGCCGTCCGCAGCATCCTCGGCGAGGTGGCGAAGATCGCCGGCGTGCGGGGCGGCCTGCTCATCGCCTCCGACGGCTTCGTGATCGCGTCCACCTTGCCCGCCGGGCTGACGGTCGACCCGCTGGCGGCGCTCGCCACCACGCTGGGCCGTGAGCTCGAGCTCGGCACCGGTCGGCTGAATCGGGGCAGCTTCTCGAGCGCCTACTTCTCCGCGGACGAGGGCACTGTCTTTCTGGGGCCGAGCCCGCTCGGATTCGTGCTCGTGCTGACGGAGCGCAATTGCGAGGTGGGGGCGGTACGCGGGGAGTTCCGGAAGGCGCTGGACACCCTGCACGCCGCCTGGCGCGCGGGCGACCACACCGGCGGCAAGCTCTAGCCGGCCTGGCTCACCGTCACCCGCAGGACCTCCTCGACGGTGGTGACCCCCTCGAGGACCTTCTGGAGCGCGTTCTGGCGGAGCGTCTTCATGCCCTGGCTGAGCGCCATGTCCCGGATGTCGGCGGTGGGAGCATTGCGAAGAATCATCTCCCGGATCTTCTCCGAGATCGGCATCACTTCGTAGATGGCGACGCGACCCTTCATGCCCGTGAAGCTGCAGGACTGGCACCCCTTGCCCTTGTAGAGCTGGATCTTGCCCAGACCCTGGGGGACATGGCCGTACGGGACCAGAGTCTCCTCGTCGGCGTCGTAGGGCTGCTTGCAGTCCTTGCAGATCTTCCGCCCCAGCCGCTGGGCGAGGATGAGGGTGAG
>DASRWT010000100.1:0-3226 GCA_035654455.1 Candidatus Nitrosocosmicus sp.
ATGAGCTGCGCCATCAGCCGCGACTCCGCGGGCGAGAGGCCCGCGGTGGGCTCGTCGAGGAGCAGCACGCGCGGCCGGCCCGCCAGGGCCAGCGCGATCTCGAGCTGGCGCTGCTCGCCATGGGACAGCACATTGACGCGCTCGTCCGCGACTGCATCCAGGCCCACCGCCTCCAGGGTGGCGTGCGCGCGCGCGCGCAAGACGCCGTAGGCGCTCACGGGGCGGAACATGCTGAACTTGACGGGCGAGAGCGCCTGGACGGCGAGAAGGCAATTCTCTCGCACGGTGAGGTCGGGAAAGAGGTTGGTGATCTGGAAGGTACGCGCCAGCCCCAGCGCCGCGCGCCGATGGGCGGGGGCGCGCGTCACGTCCTGCCCGAACAGCGAAATGGCGCCCCCCGACACCGGCAGGGTGCCCGAGATCAGGTTGAAGAGCGTGGTCTTCCCGGCGCCGTTCGGCCCGATGAGGGCGCGGCGCTCGCCCGGGCGCAGGCTGAGCGTCACCCCCTCCAGCGCGCGGAGCCCGCCGAAGGACTTGGAGACGCCGGCCAGGGTGAGGGCTAGCGTGGCCGGCCTCGGAGCGCGCCCATCACGCCGCGGGGGGCGAAGAGGATGACGCCGATGTACACGCCGCCCAGGATGAGCAGCCAGCGCTTGGTGTAGATGCTCACGAAGTTCTTGAGGAAGACGATCACGCCCGCGCCCAGCAGCGAGCCGACGAGCGTGCCCGGCCCGCCCAGCGCCACCATGAGGAGCGCCTCCACCGAGGTGATGAGCTGCACGTCGGTGGGCGAGACGAAGCCGTTGTAGTAGGCCCAGAGCACCCCGCCCCCGCCCGCCACGGTGCCGGAGAGCACGAAGGCCAGATACTTGTGCAGCCACACGTGGTAGCCGAGGCTCCGCATGCGCGATTCGCTCTCGCGGATGCCGCGCAGCGTGAGGCCGAAGGGCGAGGCGACCAGGAGGCCCAGGAGCGCCCAGGCCAGGAAGGCGCCGGCGAGGGCAAAGTAGAAGAAGGGCAGCGGCGCGTCGAGGAGCCCGATGCCCGGGAGGCTCGGGCGCGGCACGCCGGAGACGCCGTTATCGCCCTTGGTCAAGGACACCCAGCGAAAGGCCAGTCCCCAGACCACCATGCCCAGGGCGAGCGTGATCATGAGGAAGTACGTGCCGGCGGCGCGAATGGCGACGAGGCCGAAGACGGCTGCGGTGGCACCCGCGAGCAGCACGCCGGCGACGAGACAGCCCGCGAGGCCGACGCCGCGCTCGGTGGCGAGCAGCGCCACCGTATAGGCGCCCACGCCCCAGTAGGCGGCGTGGCCCAGCGACGGCATGCCGGTATAGCCCAGCAGCACGTCGAGGCTCATGGCGAGGATGGCGACGATGAGCGCCTGGGTGACCAGCGTCAGCGGATACGGCGGCAAGAGGGGGCCCGCGAGGGCCAGCAGCCCGGCGACGCCACAGGCGAGCAGCGCGCGACGGCGGATCACTGCCGGCCGAACAGTCCCGTGGGCCGGATGGCGAGAATGGCGGCCATCGGCGCGAAGAGCGTGAAGTAGGACAGCTCGGGGAAGAGCGCCTTGCCGAAATTGTCGAGGAGGCCCACGAGGAGGCTTCCCACCATGGCGCCGGGAAGGCTGCCGAGCCCGCCCACGATCACCACCACGAACGCATAGGGCAGCACCTCGAAGTCCGCGCCGGGGTAGACGCCCAGGAAGCCGCCGCCGATGACGCCGCCCAGCGCCGCCAGCCCGGCGCCCAGCCCGAACACGCCCAGGGAGGCGCGCGGCACATTGATGCCCACGCCGCCGGCCATCTCCGCGTCGTCCACCGCCGCGCGGATCACCGCCCCGATGCGGGTGCGGTCGAGCAATACCCACAGCGCGGCGCCGATGACGCAGGCCACCACGATGAGGAAGAGGCGATAGGCCGAGAACGTGATGCCGGAGATCTGGAAGGTGCGGGAGAGGTAGGGCGGCACCGGGATGGAATAGGGATCGCCGCCCCAGATGAGGAGCGCCAGGTCCTGGAAGATGAGGGAGAAGCCCACCGTCATCAGCACCTGGCCCAGGGTCTGGCCGCGCAGGCGGCGGAGGAAGAACCGCTCCATGCCCATGCCGATGAGGGCGATGGCCACCGCGCCGCCGAGCATGGCCAGCGCGAAGCTCTTGCTGCGCAGCGCCACCGTGAGGCCCACGTAGCCACCCAGCATGAAGTAGGAGCCGTGGGCGAGGTTCACGATGCGCATCACGCCGAAGATGAGCGAGAGGCCGCTGGCGAGCAGGAAGAGCAGCGCCCCGTACGACAGGCCGTTGAACGTCTGGATGACCCAGAAGTCCGGCCGCATGGCGGGGTCAGTTCAGGCGCAGGAGGCGGGCGCCTGTCCCTCGTATGATCCGGTCCTGGTCTTTTCGGCTGATCCCGGCCGCCTTGGCCTGGATGGACGCCACCGGCCGGTCATAGCCCATGTCGAAGCAGAAGTCGGTGCCCAGGGCCACGCGATCCGCGCCGACGGTGGCGACGAGGTAGCGGAGGCAGCCCGGATCGTGGCTGATGATGTCGTAGGTGAAGCGGCGCAGATACGCGCTGAAGGGCTTCTTCGCCACGCCCCGATTCTCGGGCCGGACCTTCTGCCCATGACGGAGCCGGCCGTGCAGGTACGGCATCGCGCCGCCCGCGTGCGGCAGGCACACTTCCAGCTTCGGCAGCCGGTCCAGCACGCCGCCGAAGACGAGGTGCGCGGCAGCGATCGCGCTATCAAAGGGATTGCCGAGCAGATTGTTCAGGTAAAAGGGCTTGAGCCGCTCGGCGCCGATCACGTTGAGCGGGTGGAGCAGCACCGGCAGTCCCAGCGCCGCCGCGCGCTCGAACACGGGGAAGAACTCGGGATCGGACAGCTCCCGCCCGCCGATATTGGTGCCCATGTACACGCCGCGGATGCCCGGCAGCCGCGCCGCGCGGTCCAGCTCGGCCAGCGCGCGCGGCGCATCCTGCATGGGCAAGGTGGCGCAGCCCACGAAGCGGTCGGGATGCGCCACGTGCGCGGCGCTGGCGGCGTCGTTGAAGGCGGCGCTGAGGCGCGCGGCCAACGCCCCGTCCGCCCAGTAGATCATGGGCGCGGTGAGGGACAGCGCCTGGAGGGCCACGCCCTGGCGGTTCATGGACTTGATGCGCAGGCCCAGGTCCCAGTAACGCGCCTCGAGCGGCGCCGTGCGCGAGTCGCGCACGAA
>DASRWT010000101.1:0-20259 GCA_035654455.1 Candidatus Nitrosocosmicus sp.
CTCTCCACCGCCACCGAGGCCGAGGTGGAGACCGTCGCGCGCAGCGGCGCCGGCATGGTCTGCTGCGCCAACTCCATCGGCATCATCGACGGCGTGATGCCGCCGGCGGCCGCCTTCAAGCGATCCGGCGGGCGCGTGGCGCTGGGCTCGGACCAGGCCCCCGGCAATAACTCGCACAATATCTTCAGCGAGATGCGCGCCACCGCGATGTACGCCAAGATCCGGGCGGAGAGCCCGCTGGCCATTCCCTCCTGGCAGGTGCTGCGTAGCGCCACCATCGAGGGCGCGGAGGTGCTGGGCGTGGCCGACCGCGTGGGCTCGCTCGAGGTGGGCAAGGAGGCGGACCTGATCCTGCTCGACCTCACCCGCCCGCCGCTGGCCCCCGTGCTCCTCCGCCCGGCCCGGAACCTCGTGGCCAATCTCGTCTACGCGGAAACCGGCAGAAATATCGTGCTGTCCATGGTAGCCGGCAAGGTGATCTATCGGGATGGACGCTTCGCGAATGTGGACGCCGACGAGGTGTGGCGCGATGTGCAGGCCGCCGCCGACCGGCTCCAGCAGGCCACCGCCGCCGACGAGCGGACGCGCGAGCTGCCCATCGTGGACCTGACCCGGCGTGGCCTGGCCTGAGGTTTCCGGAGCCGGCTTTCACGGGAGGCCCCGATCGGGGTTTAATCTCCGGAGATCATCTTCCTCGGGAGGACATCCATGAGCGTTGACCGCAGCTATATCGCCGAGAACAAGACCCAGCTCACCCGGATCCAGGCCCTCCTCGCGGGCCGGAGCGACGCGGAGCTGGCGCGCGCGACGACGGCGGGCTGGACCGTGGCGTCGGTGCTGGGGCATCTCGCCTTCTGGGACCAGCGCGCCTTCCTCCTGCTCGAGCAGTGGGAGAAGACGGGCGCGGCGCCGCCCGCCAACAACGCGGAAGACGTCGACTGGATCAATGACGCCGCCAAGCCCATGCTCCTGGCGGTGCCCCCGCGCCGCGCCGCCGAGCTCTGGCTGTCCATCGCGCAGGCGGTGGACGCGAAGGCGGCGGGATTCAGCGACGACCTGGTGACGCGGAACGCGGCCGCGGGGACGCCGGTGAGCCTCAACCGGGGCGCCCACCGGCTGGACCATCTCGCGGATCTCGAGCGCGCGCTGCACGGACGCTAGGGGGCGTGTCCCGGCGGGTCCACATCCTCGGAGCGTCGGGGTCGGGGACGACCACGCTGGCGCAGGCGCTGGCGGCGCGGCTGGGCTGTCCCCACCACGACGTCGATAACTACTACTGGCTGCCGTCGGACCCGCCGTTCCAGCACGTCCGGGACCGCGAGCCGCGCTGCGCGATGCTGGGCGTCGAGCTCGAAAAGCCCGGCAACTGGGTGCTGTCGGGCTCGCTTTGCGGCTGGGGCGACGTCTATATCCCGCTCTTCGACCTGGTGGTATTTCTCCGGATCCCGCACGATCTCCGCATGGAGCGGCTGGCGGCGCGCGAGGTGGCGCGCTATGGCGCCGCGATCGAGCCCGGCGGGGCCATGCATGCCGCCTCCGCCGCGTTCATGATGTGGGCAGCCGGCTATGACGAGGGCGGGCTCGAGATCCGCAGCCTCCGCCTCCACAACGACTGGCTGGCCGCACTCCCGGGCCCGGTGCTCCGCCTGGAGGGCGAGGCCACGATGGAGTCGAACCTGGCCGCCGTGCTTCGCGCGCTGCCCGCGGCCTGAGCCCGCGCCCGCGGCTCACGCGGGCGCGGGTCAGCCGGTGGGCGGCGGGGCGATCACGTCCTCGTAGCGGTGGCGCTTGGTGATGAGCCCCGCGTGCTGGAAGACGTCCAGCGCCGTCTCGAAGGCGGGCCGCGTGATCTCCACGTGCGGCGTCCAGCAGCCGAGCTTCTGGTAATAGCCGATGGTGGAGGTCAGCACCGCCCGGTCGATCTCCGGGAAGAACGAGGCTTCCGCCTCGGCCACGCGCCGGGCCGGGGTGTCGATGAGCCACGCGCGCGCGTTGCGATAGGCCCGCATGAAGCGCCGCGCCGCCTCGGTCTCGAGCCATTCGCGCGTGGCGGCCAGGCTCGAGAAGGCGACGGGCCCGATGGCCTCCCCCACCGACGCCACCACGCGGCCCACCTTGTCGTGCTCGAGCTGCTGCGGGGCCGGCCCCTGCTGGTGGATGTAGTCACCCTCGCCTTTGCGGAAGGCCGCGTCCATGCGCCCGCTCGGCACATCTCGCGCCTTGATCGCGCTGAAATCGACCCCTTGCTTGTGACAGGCGAACTTGAACATGGCCAGCGGCTGGCCGCCGTGATCCACCAGCACCGACTTGCCGGCCAGCTTCTTCCACGTGAAGGTCTGATCGGGGGCGCGGCCGGTGAGGAAGAAGCCGTCCTTCTCGTTGATCTGCGCGAAGTGCACCGCGGGCGGCGGCTGGCCCTTCTCCAGGGCGCCGAATCCCTGGGAGGGCGCGGACTGGCAGACGTGCACCGTTCCCGCCACCACTCCCTCGATGGCGGACTTGCCCGCGGGGGCGATGGAATGCTTCGGCGCGAAGCCCTCTTCTCTCAGAAAGCCGCCCGCGATGGTGGCGATCAGCGGCGAGTAGAAGGCGGAGAAGCGCGTGAACTGGATGTGGATCTCGTCCCTCATGGACGCTCCTTGGGCTCGGATGGATCGGGCAGGCCCAGCTCGCGGGCCAGGGCGGACGACTGCGCCACGTAGACGGGGGCGCCCAGCTCGACGAACACGCGGTGGGCATCGGCCAGGCGCCGCGCCGCCGCCGCCGGATCACCCGCGGCCTGCTCGACGCGGACCAGCGGCAGCCGGGTGCGGGCGGCCTCGAAGCGCGCCCCCGCCGCCTCCACGGTGGCCAGCGCGCGCTCGAGGTGCGCGCGCGCCTTGTCCGGGATGCCCGCGGCCAGCGCCATGCGGCCCAGCGCGCGCTCCGACCAGCCGATCCCCCACCAGAAGCCCACCTTGGCCGAGGTTCCCGCCGCTTCCTCCAGCAGCGCCCGCGCGGTGCCGAGCTCGCCGGCGGCGAAATGGGCCTCCCCCAGCACGCTGGACATCCAGGCCTGCATCTCGAGCGAGCGAAACGCGCCGAGCTGCGCCACCGCTTTCTCGAGCAGGGGAATGGCCTCCCCCATGTCGCCCCTCTCGAAGTAGATGGCGCCCAGGAAGCCCATGGCGAGCGCGGTATTGACCGGGTTCGGCGAGCGGTCGAGCCCGCGGCGCGCCACCGCGACGCCGCGGTCCCAGTCGCCGCGAAGCGCGAGAACGGAGCCGGCCGTCCAGTCCGCCGCGCTCTGGAGCTTCGGGTCCTGGGTGGCGTCGGCGATCTCCATCAGTCGCGCGATGGCCTCCAGCGCGGCGTCGAACTCGCCGATGGGCCCGTGGTTGAGCGCCTGGACCCAGTACGCGGAGGCGAGCCAGTAGCGATCGCGGCGATCGCGGAGGTGCGCCATCGCCTCCTGCGCGTGCCGGACGCCGGCGGGAAGCGCGCCCGAGAAATAGCACTCGTAGCCCAGGACATAGTGGGCCTTGCCGATGAGGGCGCGGTCCGCGGCCCGCCGCGCGTCCGCCAGCGCCCGCTCGCCGCTCGCCATTGCGCGCTCGCGGAAGCCGGTGACGCTGAAGGTGCGGCCCAGCCAGAAGTGATACTCCGCCGAGAGCGCGAGATCGCCGAGGCGCGCCACGCGCGGCGCCGCGGCGGCGAGGCGCTCCAGCACGGGCTGGAACTGACCGAGCAGGCCCAGCGAGTGTGCCTGGGCGAAGAGCAAGGCCATGATCTCGCGGTCGCGCCGCTCCTCGCCGTCCAGCCGCTCGGCATGGGCCAGCGCCTGGTCGAGGAGCGCCACCGCCTCCACGTTGGCATACCGCTCGGCGGATCGCCGGGCCGCGCGCGCCAGGTAGCGGGTGGCCGGCTCGTGGAGATCGCTGGCGCCATAGTGGAACGCGATCTGGTCGAGGGCGTCGTCGATGCGGTCCGCGAAGCGGGCCTCCAGCGCGCCCGCCGCCGCGGCATGGAGCGCGTGCCGCCGCGCCCGCGTGAGGCTCTCGTAGGCGACGTCGTGAGTGAGCGCGTGCTTGAACGCGTAGAGCGGATCGCCGGCCCCCACCGCCTCGTAGAGGAACTCCGCCTGGACCAGTGCGGCGAGGCGCGCGTCGAGATTCTGCTCGCCGCCCGTCATGGCGCGCAGGAGGGCGGGCGAGAAATCGCGCCCGATCACCGAGGCGGCCTGGAGCAGCGCGCGCTCCGCCTCGGGGAGGCGCTCGATGCGGGCCAGCAGCACCTCGTGCACCGTGCCCGGCACCGCGGCGACGCCCGTCTGGTCGGCGCGCGCCAGCGTATGCGTGAGCTCCTCCAGGAAGAACGGATTCCCCTCCGCGCGGGCGAGAATCATGGCCTCCGCGCCGGGCGGCAGCGCGTCCGGCGGAAGCAGCGAGAACAGCGCGCGGCGGCTGTCGTCGGACGAGAGGGGGGCCAGCCCCATCTGGGTGACATAGGAGCGCCGGAGCCAGGCGGGCTGATAGCCCTCGCGATACGTGACCACCACCATGATGGGCGCGCCGGCCAGGCTCTCCACCAGAGAGGCGAGGTAGGCGGCGGACGCATGGTCGATCCAGTGGAGATCCTCCACGATCATGACGAGGGGCCGGAGCGCCCGGCTGGAGCGCAGGCTCACCGCGCGAAGCATCTCGAGCGTGCGCGCGTGCACGGCCTCGGGGCTGTGCGCGGCCAGCGCTTCCCCCTCGGTGGGATGGCCGAGGAAATGTAGCAGATAGGGGGCCATCTCCTCGGTGGGAAGCCCCAGGCGGTCGAGCACGCCGCGAACCTTCTCCCGGAGCTGCTCGGGCCCATCCGCCTCGGTGATCCGGAACGCGTGCCGCACGATCTCGATCACGGGCAGGAAGGGCAGGCTCGCGCCGTGCGGGTGGCAGCGGCCTTCGAGCAGCAAGGTGTCCGCCGGCGCCAGCCCGCGCTGCCACTCGAAGACGAGCCGGGACTTGCCGATCCCCGCCTCCCCCACGATGGCGACGACCTGGCCGCGCCCGCCCAGCGCGCTGGCGAGCCGGCTGCGCAGGAGCTCGAGCTCCTCACGCCGGCCCACGAAAGCGGTGCGGTGAGCGGAGGTGGCCGCGCCCGTCTCGGGCCCGCGCAGAGCATGCACCACCGATCCCGCCGGCCCCGGCGCCGGCACGCGCGTGAGCTCGAAGTGACGGGCGAGCAGAGCGGCCGCGGCCTCGCTCACCGCGATGGCGCCGTCGCCGGCGGCGGCGGACAGCCCGTCGAGCCACTCCAGCGCGCGCCGCTGGGCGTCGGAGTCGATCTCGATGCCCTCGCGCGTCTCGGCCAGATCGACCTGATCGGAATGCAGCGCCAGGCGCACCGGCGGCACCTCGGGGCTCTCGCGGCGGGCCCGCTCCGCCGCGGACGCCATGACGACGGCCGCATGCGCGGCGCGCCGGCTCACGTCCTCCATGGGCTCGGCGCCGAACACGGCCAGCAATCCCGTCGGGCTCAGCCCGGCCAGGCGCCCGCCGAAGGCGTCGAGCTTGTCCACGAAGGACTCGGCGAGGCGGCTCCAGCCGTAGCTATCGTCGCGTCGCTGGCCCACCGCTCGAACGCGCAGGAACGTGACGCGCCGGGAGACCCAGCGCAGCGGGCGCACCGGGCGCCGCGGCCCCGTCGCCGCGGCCTCGCCCGTGGCCTGGCGGTCCGGCGCGGCGGGCCCCGGCTCGGCGGCGAGCGCCGGCTCCGCCGGCCCCGGCTCGGGCGGGTCGGGGTGAGGCGGCAGGCCGGGGGAGCGCAGGTCGAAGCGCGCGATGCGCGCGCGCACGGTGTTTCGCGTGATCCCGAGGCGCCGAGCGGTGACGGAGATGTTCCAGCCCGTCTCCTCGAGCGCGGCCACGAGCTGCTCGCGGGCCACTTCATCCGAGGTGAGGAGCGCGGAGACGCCGGTCGCCGGCGCGCCGCCCCCCGCCCGACCGGGGCCCAGCTCGAGCATCCGCGCGCTCACCACGGCGGCGTCGGTGAGGAGCGCGACGCGCTCCATCACGTTTGCCAGCTCGCGCACATTGCCGGGCCAGGCATAGGCGCGGAGGCGCGCGCGCGCGTCGGCGTCCAGGGTCTTGGGGGGCAGGCCGTACTCGCGGCAGGCGCGCTCGAGGAAGGCCGCCGCCAGCACCAGGATGTCGCCGCCGCGTTCCCGCAGCGGCGGCAGCGTGAGCTTCACCACCGCGAGGCGATGGTAGAGATCCTCGCGGAAGCGCCGGTCGCGGGCGGCCGCCTCCAGATCGAGATTGCTGGCGGCGATGATGCTCACGTCCACCGCCTCCCCGCGCGTGGCGCCGAGCCGGCGCACCACCCGCTCCTCGATGGCGGTCAAGAGCTTGGCCTGCGCGGCCTCGTGCAGGAGGCCGATCTCGTCGAGGAACAGCGTGCCCCCGTGGGCGGTCTGGAAGAGCCCGGGCTTGGCGCGCCGCGCATCCGTGAAGGCGCCGGGCTCGAAGCCGAAGAGCTCCGCCTCCACGAGATGCTCGGGCAGCGCCGCGCAGTTGATGGCCTGGAATGGGCCCGCGGCGCGGGGCCCCGCGCGGTGAATGGCCCGCGCGAGCAGGCCCTTGCCGGTGCCCGTCTCCCCCACGAGCAGGATGGCGGGCAGGCGCCGCGCGCCGAACTGCATCTGGACGAGGCGGCGGACCTGGGCCCGCAGCGCCACCATGGCCGCGCTCTCGCCCATGAGCTCGGCGAGGGGGTCGCCGGCGCGCTCCGAGGGGACCATTTCCTTCCTTCTACGCCGGGGCGACGGCCTCTTCAAGAGCGCGTGTCCCGCGGCGATGACGCGTCACGGGCGCTTGAGCCGGAGATCCTCGTAGGGCGCCGAATACGCATGGCCGGGAATGAGCGAGAGCCCTGACTCCTCCACGCGCGGGCCCACCGCCCACAGAAAGGCCGACTCCATCAAGGGGGCGTGGGTGACCCGGTCGTGGATGAGGCGCTGGATCTGATGCAGCATCGCCTCGCGCTTCTTCCGGTCCAGCTCGCGCGACTGCCGCGCGTACAGGTCCTCGGCCTCGGGGATGGCGCTGTAGGAGTAGAAGCCGTCGCGCGTGACGAAGGGCTCGAGCCGCGTGGCGGCATTGCCCGACGGCGCCACCAGCGCCATGATCACGCCGGGGATCTTCTTCTCGCGCCACGCGGTGAGAAAGGCCGCGCGCTCCATGTTCTTGATGCGGGTGCGGATGCCGGCCGCGCGCAGGAAGTTGGCGATGGCCTCGCCCATGGAGTTGTAGGGCGGGAAGGGCGTGAAGTCGCCGCCGTCGAAGCCGCCCGGATACCCGGCCTCGGCGAGGAGCGCCTTCGCGCGCGCGGGATCGTAGGGGTGCGGCGGCAGCTCCAGCGCGAACTCCAGCGCCTTGGGCACGATATTGCCGCTGGGGCGCGCGAAGCCGAGCCACTCCGCGTCGCTCACCGCCTTGCGGTCCACCGCGAGGCTCGCCGCCAGCCGCACCCGCCGGTCGTGCCATGGCGACTTCGGGTCACCCTGCTCGGGGAAGTCGAGCCAGAACTGGCCCACCGACGGCAGCGGCGAGGCCACCTTGAAGCCCGGCGTGCGCTTGAGCTCCTCGGCCACCGGGCCCGACACGAGATAGATGAGATCCACCTCGCCCCGCTTCACCGCCGCCGCGCGCGTGGTCTCGTCGGTGATGGTGCGCAGGACGAGGCGCTTCACCGCGGGAACCTTGCGCCAGTAGCCCTCGAAGGCCTCGAGCACCAGCTCGATGCCGGGATTGAAGGAGACCAGCTTGTAGGGCCCGGCGCCGATGGGCGCCTTCTTGAAGCCCTCCTCCCCCACACGCTCGACGTATTTCCGCGGCACCACCCACGCCGCGCCCGAGGCGGTGGTCCCATAGAAGGTCATGAAGTCGGGCCACGGCTCCTTCAACACGATGCGCACGCGCCCCGGATCGGGAGTCTGGATCTCCTTGACGCGGTCCTTGAGGAGCTTGGAGGCCGCCCCCTTGTAGCGCTCGAAGGAGAACTTCACGTCGTCGGCGGTGACGGGCGAGCCGTCGTGGAAGCGCGCGTTCTTTCGCAGGATGAACTCGTAGACGAGCCCATCGCGCGACACCGTCCACGACTCGGCGAGGCTGGGCCCGGACAGGGCGCCGGTCATGGGCTTCACCACCGCGTCGTGAATCGCGTAGAGCACCATGAAGGGCGTGACCAGCGCCTCCGTCTCCGCCGGGTCCAGCCAGCGGGAGGCGAGCGTCACGTGGACGCCCCAGGTCATGGTGCCCTCCGGCCCCGCCGCGGCGGGGCGAGCCAGGGACGCGGTGAGGGACAGCGCCAGCAGTAGCGCGAGGATGATCCGGGATGAGGGCCGGGATGGGGGCATGATGTCTCCTTGGCGGTGCCTGAGCGGGAGAGTACGCGGACCCGTGCGGCCCTGTCCAGGTGTAGCATCGGGCGGTGCGCAGCCGGCGCCACGCCCTCGCGGTCGGACTCGCCCTCGCGTACTCCTTCGCGCTGCTCGGCGATCAGATGCTCTATGTGTTCCTGCCGTCGAATCCCGCCGCGGCGGGCATCGCGGCGGCGAGCCTGGGTCTGGTGCTCTCGGCCAATCGCCTCGTGCGGCTCGCCGCCAACTCGCTGGGCGGTCTCCTGTCGGACCGGCTGGGCCGTCGCCGCCCGTATCTGCTCGGCATGGTGCTGGCGCTCGCCTCCACCGCCGGCTATCTCGTCTCGGACAGCCTCTGGTCGCTGCTCGTCTCCCGCGTCCTCTGGGGCATCGCCTTCGCGCTGCTCTATGTGGGCGGCATCGCCATCATGCTCGACCACAGCACCGACGCCGATCGCGGGCGTACGGTGGGCTTCTATCAGTCCCTGCTCCAGCTCGGCACGCTGGTGGGGCTGGTGCTCTCGGGCTTTCTCACCGATCTCCTCGGCTACCGCGGCACGCTGGCGATCTACGTGCCGCTCACCGCGCTGGGGCTCGGCATCGCCCTGTGGGTGCTGCGCGAGGGCGACCCGGCCCCGGCGCATTCCGCGCCGCCGCCGGCGGCGGCCGGCAGCCCGCCGCTCGGCACGCTCGCCACGCTGCGCCGGCTGGACCCGCGCCTGCTCGCGCCCGCCTATGTATGCTTCGCCACGCATTTCGCGGGCAGCGGCGTGCTGGCGGCGACCCTGGGCATGTATCTCAAGCAGCTGGCCGCGGAGCCGGGCGGGAGCGGCTGGCTGGTGCCGGTGGCGTCGCTGACCGGCATGCTCCTCGCGACGCGCCGGCTCGCGGGGATGGTGGAGGCGCCCATCGCCGGCCACCTGCTCGATCGCTTCGGCGACCGGCGCATCGTGGCGGCGGCGGGCGTGCTGGCGATCCTGGCGGGCTTCGTGACCCTCGCGGGTGGCCGCAGCGTCGCCCTCGTCATCGCGGGGGTGGTGCTGGTCTCGGTGGGCGAGGGATTCTCCCAGCCCGCGGTGGTGGTGTGGACCGGCGACGGCGCGCCGCCGCATCTTCGCGGCATGGTGATGGGCGGGCTTTCCACCGCGGGCGACCTCGGCGCGGCGCTGGGCCCGCTGGTGGCCTATGCGCTGCTCGAGACGGCGGGCCTTCGCTCGGCCTACGCGCTGGGCGCGGCGCTGGCGCTGTCCGCGCTGCTGGCGCTGGCGCTCGTGCGCGGCGCCGCGCCGCTGACCCAGCGCGCCTGATCTCCCCGCTTGCCCGCCTCGCGCCGCGCCCGCAGGCGGCTACTCGGGCTCCACTCCGAGCCCCTCGCCGACGCGGTTGGTGTAGTTGAAGTAGCCGGTGAGCAGCGCCACCTCGAACACTTCCGCCTCGGAGAGCCCCGCCGCGCGGAGCGAGTCCACGTCGCCCGCGCTCATGGCGCGCGGCGTGCGCGTGAGCTTGAGCGCGTAGCGGAGGATGGCGGCGTCGGGGCCCGTGACCGCGCCCGCCTCCAGCGCGGCGCCGGGGTCGGCGGCGAGCGCCGACACCACGCGCGCCTCCACCTGGTGGGCGCGCAGAAAGCCTGCGTGGAGCGCGGTGCAGTGGGCGCAGCCGTTCTCCGCGGAGACGGCGACCGCAATCAGCTCCTTCCGTTTCTTCGAGAGGGCGCCGATGCGCCCCAGCCGCTCGTAGAAGTCCAGGTGCGCGTCGAGGTGCGCGGGGCTCACGCTGTAGGCTCGGTAGAAGGGGATCACGCGGCCCAGCGCGCGCACGATGCGCGCGTACGCGTCCTTGAGCGGGCCCTCCGCGGCGTCCTCGTGGGTCTCGGTGATCCAGGTCATGGGCGGGCTCCTCCGTGGGGAAGCAGTATATAGTGATCGTCCATGAAGGTCGTGCTCATCCCCGGCGACGGCATCGGGCCGGAGGTGGCGACGGCGGCGCGCGAGGTCGTGGCGGCGACCGGCGTCACCATCGACTGGGTGATCGCGCATGCCGGCGCCGCCGCCGCCGAGCGCTTCGGCGATCCGCTGCCCGAGGCGACCCTGGCCCTCGTGCGCGAGCATCGCGTGGCGCTGAAGGGCCCCTGCACCACGCCCATCGGGGAGGGCTTCCGCTCCATCAACGTGCGCATGCGCCAGGCCCTCGACCTCTTCGCCAGCGTGCGGCCGGTGCGGACCTTGCCCGGCGTCAAGGTGCCGTTCGAGCGCGTGGACCTCGTGGTGGTGCGCGAGAACACGGAAGGGCTCTACTCCGGTCTCGAGCACGTGGTGGTGCCCGGCGTCATCGAGGGTCTCCGGATCGTGACCCGCGCCGCCGCCGAGCGCATCGTGCGCTTCGCCTTCGAGCTGGCGCGCCGCGAGGGCCGGCGGCGGGTCACCTTCTGCCACAAGGTGGACGTGCTCCGCCTCTCCGACGGGCTGTTTCTCGACTGCGCGCGCACGGTGGCCGAGGAGTATCCCTTCATCGGCTTCGAGGAGCGGCGGATCGACAATCTCTGCATGGAGCTGGCCCTGGACCCGTCGCGCTTCGACGTGCTGGTGATGGAGAACCTGTTCGGCGACGTCATCAGCGATCTCTGCGCAGGACTGGTGGGCGGGCTGGGCCTGGTGCCGGGGGCCAATATCGGCGTGCGCTACGCCGTCTTCGAGGCCGTGCACGGGAGCGCGCCCGACATCGCCGGCAAGGGGCTGGCGAATCCCATCGCGGTGATCCGCTCCGCCGCGCTCCTGCTCGACCACATGGGCCAGCGCGAGGCGAGCCGGCGCATCGAGGCCGCGGTGATGCGCGCGCTCGAGCGCGGGCGCGGGCTCACCCGCGACCTGGGCGGCGACGGGACCACCCGCACGCTCACCGACGCCATCATCGCCGGCTTGCCCGCGGCGGGCGCGGCATGAGCACGGCCCGCTCATGATCCGCCGGATGATCCTCATCCAGGGCGGCGGGGTGGGTCTCGACGAGGAGGCGGCCGCGCGCCTGGTGGTGGCCGCCGCCGGCGTGGAGGCGGAGTGGCAGGTGTTCGCGGCCGGCCTCGCCGCGATGGAGCGCGGGCTGCCGCCGCTGCCGCCGGCCATGCTGGAGGCGGTGCGCGGAGCGGGCGCCGCGCTGAAGACCAAGCTCCTCAATCCGCCCGCGGGGCAGGAGACCAACTTCAACGTGGAGCTGCGGCGCGCGCTGGGCCTCTTCGCCTCCGTGCGGCCCCTGCGCAATCTGCCCGGCATTCCCGCGCGCTTCCGCGACGTGGACATCCTCCTCGTGCGCGAGATCACCGAGGATCTCTACGCGGCGGGGGAGCACGAGATCGTGCCCGGAGTGGTCCAGAGCATCAAGGTGGTCACCGAGACCGCCTGCCGCCGCATCTGCGGCTTCGCCTTCGACCTCGCCCGCGCGCGGGGCCGGCGCACCATCCACTGCGTGCACAAGGCGAACATCCTCAAGCTGGCGGACGGGCTCTTCCTCGACTGCTTCCGGCAGACCGCGCGCGATTTCCCCGGCATAGAGACGCGCGAGATGATCGTGGATAATTGCTGCATGCAGCTGGTGTCCAATCCGGCGCAGTTCGACGTGATGGTGACCGGCAACCTCTACGGCGACCTGCTCAGCGACCTGGGCGCCGGGCTGGTGGGCGGGATCTCCGCCACCGTGGGCACCAATCACGGCGCGGGCGTCCGCGTCTACGAGTCCATCCACGGCGCCCCGCGCGAGGTGGTGGGCGCGGACCGGGGCAATCCGCTGCCCATCATCTTCGCCGCCGCCGCGCTGCTGGAGGATCAGGGCGAGGCAGCGGCGGCGGGGCGCATCCGCGCCGGCGCCGAGCGGGTGCTCACCGAGGGCCGGGTGCGCACCGCGGATCTCGGCGGGTCGGCGGGCACGGTCGAGATGGCGACGGCCATCGCGGCGGCGATGCGGTGACGGCGTGAGCGTCCCCGAGGCCGCAGTGGTGATCGGCGCCTTCGCCGACGCGGAGCGCGCGGTGGCGGCGCTGGGCGCCGGCGGGGGCGCGCGGCGCGCCGCGGTGCTGCCCCGCGCGGCGGTGTCCGACGGTGCGCGGCTGGCGCTCCGCGACGCCGGCATCGAGTGCCTCACCACGCTGGAGGGGGGCGGGCTGGCCGAGGCGCGCGGGCTCGCGCGCGAGCTGGCCGAGGTGCAAGGCTGGCGGCTGGCGGAGGGCGGCGCGGACGGCGCGGTCACGGCGGCATCCGGGGACCTGGTGGGCTGGTACGAGCTGCGCATCGCCCGCGCGCTCACCACCGATCGGCCCATCACGCGGCTCCACGGCGCGCGCCAGTACATCGCGTCGTTCAACCTGCTGGGGCAGGGACGGCTCAACCAGCGCTGCGGCGAGCTCCTCTACGAGCGGCTCATGGACGAGGGCATCGCCACCGAGGCGGTGTTCGACACCGTGGTGTGCTCGGAGTCCAAGGCGGTGGGCATGGTGCAGGTGCTGGTGGAGTCCTTCGGCGGCGACCGTTACGTGGTGCTGCGCAAGGGGCTCAAGAACTACATGCCGCGGGCGCCGCGGGGCCCGCTGGTGGAGG
Source organism: Candidatus Nitrosocosmicus sp. (assembly GCA_035654455.1). Taxonomy (GTDB): domain Bacteria; phylum Methylomirabilota; class Methylomirabilia; order Rokubacteriales; family CSP1-6; genus DASRWT01. Next base: position 12,967 of record DASRWT010000101.1, read on the forward strand.
AGGCCTCGAGCGTCACCACCGCGGGCGCGCAGTCGCTCGTGCTCGATCCACTGGACTGGGCGCTCATCGAGGGCCGCCGGGTGCTCCTGGTGGACGACGTGATCGCCACCGGCGGCACCGTCCGCGCCGCGCACCGGCTCCTCGACAAGGCGGGCGCCACCGTGGCCGCCACCGCCGCCATCCTGCTCAAGGGTCCGGAGCCGCCGGTATCGCGGCTGGTGGTCCTGGCCCGCCCCTTGCTCTGACCCTCTCTCCGAGAAAGACCCATGCGCTATCTGGAGGACTTCAAGGTCGGCGAGGTGATCGAGGGCGGGGCGCGCACTATCTCGATGGACGAGATGGTGGCCTTCGCGCGCGAGTTCGATCCCCAGCCCTTCCACACCGACGAGGCGGCCGCCCGCGCGTCCATGTACGGGGGAATCATCGCCAGCGGCTGGCACTCGGGCTCGCTGATGATGCGCCTCTTCTACGAGTCGCTCTTCCGCGACACCGCCTCCATGGGCTCGCCGGGCATCGACGAGCTGCGCTGGCTCAAGCCCGTCCGGCCCGGCGACACGCTCAGCCTGCGCACCACCGTGCTGGAGGTGATCGAGTCGCGGTCCAAGCCCGACCGCGGCCTGGTCCGCAACTTCTGCGAGCTGCTCAACCAGCATGGCGAGGTGGTGATGACGCTCAAGCCGGTGAACTTCGTGGGGCGGCGCCCGGCGCCGGGCGCCGGAGCGGCGGGTCAGACGCGGTAGACGTACTCCCGGCCCGGCTCGCGCTCGCAGTCGGGGGGGAAGCTCCGCCGCTTGTCGGCGTAGTAGCGAAGGCGGTGATCGCCGTCGGCGCGCCGGTTGTAGGTGACGTAGAGGACGCGCCGGGGCGCCCCCGTCGCGTTCGGCTCCGAGCGGTGCGGCACGTAGGAGTCGAAGAACACCGCGTCGCCCGGCCGCGTGGGGCAGGCCTCGAAGCGCATTCCCGCCATCTCCGCCTCGCCCAACGGCTTCCATTCCTGTCCCACCAGCCCGCGCCGGTGATGCCCGGCCGCCAGCTCGAGGCACCCGTTCTCCCGCGTGGCGGCGTCGATGCTGACCAGCGCGGTGAGGAAGAGCGGGGCGTAGCTGGACCAGCCCGCCTGCTGGTCCTGGTGCGGCTCGAAGCCCTCGCCGCCCGGCATCTTGAAGTTGATCTTGTCCTTGAAGAGGACGGCGGGCCCGTCGAGCAGCGCCGCCGCCACCGCGGCGATCGGCCCCTCGTCGAAGGCGGCGCGGAAGCCCGCGTGATACGGATGGAAGTTCTCGATACGGCTCCGCACACGCCGGCCCGGCTCGTGGCGGTGCGCTTCCCAGTACACCATGTGGCGGCCCGGTGTTTCCGGCCACGCGGTGACCTCGTCGGTCCACGCGGCGAGGCGCGCGGCCTCGGCGGGATCGAAGAGGCCGGGCACGACGAGAAATCCGTCGCGCGCATAGGACGCGAGCTGGGCGGGCGTGAGGGTGGGAGCCATCGGAGCCAGTATACGTGAGCGCTTGCTGCTCACACCTTCTCGACGCGCACCTCGATCGTCGGCCGGGCGGCCAGGCGCGCCGCGTACCAGGCGCCGATGAGCCCGCCGCCCAGCGCGAAGAGCGTCTCCCCGCCGAGCTGCCAGAGGATGGTGGGGGCGGAGGCGAAGAAGGCGGGCCAATCCACCGCCTGGCCGCCACGCCGGGCCTGCTGCTGCACGTGATAGCCCACCAGGAAGAGCTCGCCGAGCAGCACCGAGATCACGGTGGCGAGCGCGCCCAGGACCTGCACCACGCGCCCGGCCTTGCCGGCGGCCTTGGTGGTGGCCCAGCCGATGGCGAGCCCTACGCCGATGGCCACGAGCCAGAACACACGGTGGGTGGCGATGGCGATGCCGGCCCAGGCCGCCGCGCCCGCCACCGCCAGCGCCGCCGCCGCGGCCACCGCCAGCGGCAGGTTCAGCGGCGCCTCGTCGTACCGCGCGCTCGCCTGCCGGGCCTCGTGCTGGAGCCGCTCGGCGCAGGCGGGGCAGACGCGGTCCACCACGTCGTTGACGAGCACGGGGTCGGCGCCGCTCTCGCTTCCGCAGAGCCGGCAGCGCGCGGGCGCGGCCGGGCTGGCCAGGCTCACCCCGCGGATGAGCGCCTCCAGCTCCCCCGCCACCGCGTCGGCTCCCGGCCGCTGAAAGAACATCACGGGGTGCTTGTGCATGGCCACTCCGTTCTCCACCGTCACGCGCTTGCGCCTGAGGCCCCCGTCGCCCGCGTCGGCGGCGCGGGTCAGCGACTCGCGGACGGCTTCATCGCGCGCGGGATCGCCGTGGCGCACGATCTCGACGATGCACTCGGCGTTCCCGTCGCGGCCGCAGGCCACCTCCACCAGATAGCCGTCGCGCGTGCCGTAGGCCAGCTTCCGGTCGGGGACATTGCGGAGCCCGAGTCGCGTGGCCACTTCAGCGACCGTGTCGGCGAGGCTGGGCATCACGGCCTCCATTCCCGCTTCGGGGGGCGCGGTCGGATCGGTGGATCGAGGGTAGGCGGGGGCGGCGCCTCCGGTCAAGAAATCCGCATGGCGCGAGCCGGGCAGGGAGGGTAGACTCGCCGCGTCAGACATCCGGATCGCCCTTCACGTCCGAGCTCAAGCCACAGGCTAGGGGGAACGCACATGGCAGGTCGGCGGCGCACCATGCTTCTGGCGGCAATCGCGTCGGTGGGTATGCTCCTCGCCGCCGTCCCCGCGACCGCCCAGGTCCGAGGCGGCACGCTTCGCATCGCCATGGACGCGGACAACACCACCATGGATCCGCATCGCTCCACCGCCGCGGTGGACCGGCAGGTCTACAACAATATCTACAGCAAGCTCGTGGACATCGACGCCAAGTTCGGCATCGTGCCCCAGCTCGCCGAGTCCTGGGAAGTGAAGGGCGGGGGCCTCGTCTACGTCTTCAAGCTCCGCAAGGGCGTGAAGTTCCACGACGGCACCGACTTCAACGCCGAGATCGTGAAGTGGAATTTCGACCGGATGCGCGACCCCGCGCTCGCCTCGCCGCGTCGCAGCGAGATCGCGCCTGTCAAGGACGTGAAGGTGGTGGACCCTTACACGGTGGAGATCACGCTCTCCGCGTCCTACTCGCCCTTCCTCACCGTCCTCACCGACCGCGCCGGCATGATGGTCTCGAAGGCCGCGGTGGAGAAGTTCAAGGACGACTACGCGCGCAATCCGGTGGGCACCGGGCCCTTCCGCTTCGTCGAGTGGGTGAAGGACGATCACCTCACCATCAAGCGCTTCGACGGCTACTGGGAGAAGGGCCTGCCCTACCTGGACGAGGTGATCTACCGGCCCATCCCCGATCCGTCCGTGCGCTTCACCTCGATGCGGACCGGGCAGGTGGATTTCATGCACCAGATCGCGCCCAAGGACGTGGCGCAGGCCAAGGGCGAGAAGGGACTCAAGGTCTCCGAGATCCCGAGCCTCTGGTGGCAGGGCATGCACCTCAACAACCAGGTGGCGCCCTTCAACAACAAGGCGCTCCGTCAGGCGATCTGGTACGGGATCGACCGTACCGTGATCCAGCGCATCGTCTATCAGGGGCTGGGCGCGCCGGCGTGGAGCCCGTTCCCGCCGAGCATGTGGGCCCAGGACCGGGATTTCACCGACTGGCGGCGCGATCCCGCCAGGGCCAAGGCCAAGCTCGCCGAGGGCGGGATGCCCAACGGGTTCTCCTTCACCGTCAAGGGTCTGGCCCTTCAGGCCCAGGAGCTGCAGGTCATCCAGGCGCAGCTCAAGGACCTGGGGATCGACATGAAGATCGAGACGCTGGAGTTCGGCAAGCTCCTGGCCGATCTCCAGGGCGGTAACTTCGTGGCCCTGCGCATCGGCTGGTCCGGCCGCCCCGATCCCGACGGCAACGTGTACTCGCAGATGTACTCCAAGGGCGGGACCAACTACGTGAAGTACTCGAGCGCGGCGATGGATGCGGCGCTGGACGCGGCGCGGTCGGAAAACGATCAGACCAAGCGCAAGGCCGCTTACATGCAGGTGACGCGCATTGCCGCCGAGGACGCGCCCTATATCTGGATTCACCACGATGCCGAGGTGAAGGTGTGGGGGGAGCAGGTCAAGGGCTTCGAGCACATCTCCGACGGCATGATCCGGGTCAAGGGGGTCTCGCTCGAGAAGAAGTAGCCCGCGCGGGCGGGCATGCTCCAGCTGATCGGCCGCCGACTCCTCGCGACGGTGCCGCTGCTCCTGGCCGTGAGCGTGGTGGTGTTCTCCTTCGTCCACGCGCTGCCCGGCGACCCCGCGGTGCTCTTCCTCGGCGAGGAGGCCACCCCCGAGAACCTTGCGCGCTTCCGCGCCAAGCTGGGCTTCGACCGGCCCCTGATCGTCCAGTACGGGGAATGGCTGGGGCGCGCCGTCCAGGGTGATCTCGGCCGGTCGATCAGGACCAACCAGCCGGTGGTCTCGGCCATCGTCGAGCGCCTGCCGGTGACGCTCCGGCTCATCGCGTTCTCCATGGTCATCTCGCTCTGCATCGCGGTGCCGCTCGGCATCGTGTCGGCGGTGAAGCGGAACTCGGGCGTGGACCTCGCCAGCACCTTCTTCGCGCTCTTCGGCTTCTCCACGCCGAACTTCTGGCTGGGCCTCATCCTCATCTACGTCTTCGCGCTCCTCCTGCGCTGGCTCCCGGCCTCGGGCTTCGACGGCGTGCGCTCGCTCATCCTGCCCTCCATCACGCTCGGCACCGCGCTCGCCGCGCTGGTCACCCGCCAGCTCCGCTCCGGGATGCTGGAAGTGCTGCGCCAGGACTACGTGCGCACCGCCCAGGCCAAGGGGCTGGCCGACCGCATGGTGATCGGCAAGCACGCGCTCAAGAATGCGCTCATCTCGGTGGTCACGGTGATCGGCCTCCAGATCGGCGCCCTGCTGGGCAATACCATCATCACCGAGAGCCTGTTCGCGCTGCCCGGCGTGGGCCGGCTGATGATCGACTCTGTGTTCAGCCGCGACTTCTTCGTGGTGCAGGGCGTGATCCTCTTCCTGGCGGTGGGCTACGTGGTGGCGAACCTGGCGGTGGACATCCTGTATTCGTATCTCGACCCGCGCATCCGGGTGCACTGAATGGGCGGCACCAGCCTCACCGCCATCGCCCTCGGCCAGTTCCGGCGGAGCCACGTGGGGCTGGTGGGGGCGGTGCTCGTGTGCGCCTTCGTGCTGGTGGCCGCGCTGGCGCCGCTGCTCAGCCCCTACGATCCCGTGTCGGCGGACTTCGCCAATGTCCTCTCCCCGCCGGCGCGCGCGCATCCCTTCGGCACCGACGATATCGGGCGCGACATCCTGAGCCGCGTCGTCTACGGGAGCCGCATCTCGCTCCAGGCGGGCCTCTTCACGGTGGCGGTGGCGCTGTGCATCGGCCTGCCGCTGGGGCTGGTGGCGGGCTATCTGGGCGGGCAGGTGGACAACGTGATCATGCGCGCGCTGGAGGTGATCCTGTCCTTCCCCGGCCTGGTCCTGGCCCTGGGCATCACCGCCGTGCTCGGGCCCAAGCTCATCCACGCGCTGTTCGCCATCGGGGTGGTGTTCGTGCCGAACTTCGCCCGGCTCATTCGCGCCCAGGTGCTCTCGGTGAAGGAGCACGACTTCGTGGCGGCTGCGCGCGCCCTGGGCGCCTCCGACCGGCGCCTTGTATTGCTCCACATCCTGCCCAACTGTCTGGCCCCGCTCCTCGTGCAGTCCTCGTTCTCGGTGGCCTTCGGCATTCTCACCGAGGCCGCGCTCTCCTTCCTCGGGATGGGGACGCAGCCCCCCACGCCGTCGTGGGGCATCATGCTCTCCGCGGGCCGGGGCTACCTCGAGCAGGCGCCCTGGCTGGGCGCCTTCCCGGGCCTCGCCATCTTCCTCGCGGTGCTGGGCTTCAATCTCCTCGGCGATGGGATTCGCGACGCGCTGGATCCGCGCCTCAAGACCTGACGCGCGGCCTTTCTCACCCGCCGGCGGTGTAGGGCCGGGCGCGCGTGTACCACGCGTGGGGGTTCCGGCGACCGCGGGCCCGCGCTCGGCTGCGCGAACCCTGTGATATCCTTTCTTCCGTCGTCCCGCCAAGCCGGTCAAAAGCGAATTCGGTTGTGCGAGAGTGGCGGAATTGGCAGACGCGCTGGACTTAGGATCCAGAGGGTCACACCCGTGGGGGTTCAACTCCCCCCTCTCGCACCATCCCTGAGCCAGGAGTGATGATGAAAGTCGCCGTCGAGGAAATGGGAGCCTGCAAGCGCCGCCTCCAGGTGGAGGAGGCGCCGGAGGTGGTCCGCACCGCCTGGGAAAAGGCCTTCACCCGCGTGCAGCGCGAGGCGCGGCTGCCCGGCTTTCGCAAGGGCAAGGTGCCGCGGAGCATGATCAAGCTCCACTTCTCCGACGACGTGAAGCAGGAAGTGGCGCGGAGCCTCATTCCCGAGGTGTACCGGCAGGCGCTGGACGAGACGCGGCTCAAGCCCGTCGAGGAGCCCGATCTCCAGGAAGTCCGCCTCGAGGAGGACGCCCCGCTGTCGTTCTCGGCGGTGGTCGAGATCAAGCCCGCCATCGCGCTCGGCGACTATGCCGGCATCGCGGTGAAGCACGAGCCCAAGCCCCTCACCGACGACGAGGTGGACGAGACGCTCAACCAGTTCCGCGAGCAGCACGCGGAGTTCCGGGTGGTGGATCGCCCCGCCGACCTCGGCGATCTCGTGATCGTGGACTATACCCTCGCCCCCGAGGGCATGGACGCGCGCACCGAGGAAGGCTATAGCTTCATCCCCGGCCAGGGCCAGGTGATGCCGGAGATGGAGGAGGCGGTGATCGGCCTTGCCGCCGGCGGCACCCGCACCACCCGGCTCAAGTTCGCCGACGACCACCGCACCGAGGCGCTGCGGGGCAAGGGCGGCGAGGCGACGGTGACGGTGAAAGAGGTCAAGGAGAAGGTGCTCCCCGTCCTCGACGACGAGTTCGCCAAGAGCATGGGCCCCTTCGAGTCGGTGGACGCGGTGAAGGCCGAGCTGCGCAAAGATCTCCAGGCCCGCCGCGACCGGGAAAACCGCCGCGCCCTCGAGGACGCGGTGATGGAGACCCTTCTCGGCGCGCACGACTTCCAGGTCCCGGACGCCCTGGTCCTGCGCCCGGTCGGCCATCAGATCGAGCACACGCGCGAGCGGCTCCGACGCCAGGGCGTGGACCCGGACAAGCTGCCCTGGGACTACCCCAAGCTCCTCGAGGAGCTCAAGCCCGGCGCGGAGAAGGCGGTCAAGCGGGCCCTGCTCCTGGAGGCCATCG
>DASRWT010000102.1:0-26009 GCA_035654455.1 Candidatus Nitrosocosmicus sp.
GGCCTCGATCAGCGAGACGAGCTCCGAGAAGCGGACCACCGGGGCCCAGGTCCGATCCACCTTCACGCGGCAGAGCGGATGGGTGAGAACCACCACGCCTTCCACCCAGCGGAGCAGGGAGCGTCCCAGCTCCGGGTGGGCACGGGAGAGAAACTCCTTCACCGCGAGCGCGCCGTCGGTCACCTGGCGCGCGACGTCGCCACGCGGGATACCGTTCACGCGCCAGCGGTTGTTCCGCACCCGGATGCTCCCCGCCCAGCGCTTGGTCTCGATGGCCATGATACCGAAAGGCCCGATGAGGACATGGTCCACGTTGCCGCGGTAGTACGGGAGGACGACGTCGTTGACGAGGAAGTAGTCGTCGGAGAGACGCTCCAGCAGCTCCGTGACACTGCTCTCGCCGAGCCGGCCGGCGCGGACATTGCGGAGCCGGCCCAGCGCGGGACCCGCCATCGACCCGGCGGCAAGCCCGGTCACGATCCCCACGAGGGGATTCACCGCCAGGCTCGCCGCCACCGAGGCCACGAGGCCGGCGCCGGCGAAGCCCATCAGCTCGAGCCGGTGACGACGCTCGCGCGCCGCCAGATATGCGCTCCCCGCCCGCTCGAGCTTCATGACGCTGTGTAGTGCACGGAGCGGGCCAGTGGTCCTGCCCCCTCGGCGCCTCATCCCCCCGCTCCTGTTCGCGTTGGGGCGCGCGCACTTACGGGTTTCGCGCAAGGCTTGCGCGGACGGGGTTGGACCAAAGCCGTCAGCGCGACGGGCCAAATTCGGGAGCGCGGACGTCGGGGGCGCGGGTCTCCGCCACGGGCGGGGCCGGGACGCTAGCTTTGACGGACCCTCATAGGTGGGCGACGGCCTCGATCTCGACGAGGGCGCCGGCGGGGAGCGCCACCACCTGCACGGTGGAGCGGGACGGCGGCTCGGGGCCCGCATGCTTCTTGTACACCTCGTTCATCGCCGCGAAGTCGCCCAGGTCCTTGAGGTATACGGTTGTCTTGACGAGCCGGTCCAGCCCGCTGCCGGCCGCCTCCAGGATGGCGCGCAGGTTGACGAAGACCTGCTCGGTCTGCTCCGTGATGCTCTTGCCCACGAGCTCGGTCGAGCCCGGTCGCAGTGGGATCTGCCCCGAGACGAAGACCAGCTCCCCGATGCGGATGGCCTGTGAATAGGGCGCGCCCGCGAAGGGCGCGGGGGCCTGCTCGCTGCGAATCACCGATTTCTTCGCCATGCCTAGCCTCGCATCGAGGTGAGCATGATCTCCAGCCCCACCCGGAGTCCCACCGGCAGCCCGTCCTCGTTCATCTCGAACTCGGGGGCGTGGTGCGGCCGCGCCGGCCCGCTGGCGGGCGCGATGCCCACGCGGAAGTAGCAGCCGGGCCGCTCGCGAAGAAAGAGGCTCATGTCGTCGGAGGCCATCACGCGCTTGCCCTCGTCCACCGCGGCCTCGCCCATCGCGGCGGCGGCGCAGCGATGCACGAAATCCGTCTCCTTCGCGTGGTTCACCACCGCGGGGCAGGAGCCCCCGTCCATCACCAGGCGCGCCTCCGCCCGGAAGGCCCGCGCCTGATGCGCCACGAAATCACCGAGGCGCTGGATGAGCTGGTCGCGGATCGACTGCTCGAAGGCGCGGATGGTGCCCTTCATGATCGCCCGGTCCGGAATGATATTGCCCTTGGTCCCCGACGTGATCTGGCCCACCGTGAGCACGGCGGTCTCCTGCGCGGGTACCTCGCGCGACACCAGGCTCTGCATGCCGAGGAGAATGCTGGCCGCGGCGGTGATCGGATCCACCGAGAGGTGCGGCATGGCGCCGTGGCCGCCCGCGCCCTTGACCTCCACCGTGAAGGCGTCCGCGGAGGCCATGGTGGGGCCGGTGCGCACCTGGACATTGCCCACCGCGTTGAGCGTGGTGAGGTGGAGGCCGTAGATCTCGTCCACCCGCGGATTGTCGAGCACGCCGGCCGCGATCATGGGCCGCGCCCCGCCCAGCACTTCCTCCGCGGGCTGGAAGAGGAAGACCGCGGTTCCGGGCACCTCGCGCCGGCGCGCGGCCAGGATCTCGGCCATGGTGATGGCGATGGCGGTGTGCCCGTCGTGCCCGCAGGCGTGCATCACCCCGGGCGTGCCGGAGGCGAACGGCGCCTCCAGGACCTCGGTGAGCGGCAGCGCGTCGGTATCCGCGCGCCAGGCCACGGTCTTGCCGGGCAGGTCGCCGCGCAGCACGCCCACCACCCCGGTGCCCGCCACCGCGCGCACCTCGAGCCCCGCCGCCTGGAGCCGCTCCGCGATGATCTGCGCGGTGCGCTGCTCCTGGAAGGACAGCTCCGGATGGCGGTGGAAGTCCCGCCGCAGTGCCACCAGGCCCTCGCGCCGCTTGTCCGCTTCCTGCGTCCAGTCCAGTCCCGTCTTGCTCATCGAAGGCCTCCGGTCAGAGTGAGGTGCTCGGCCGCCACAAGGTAGCAGAGGCCGCGGGCGCTGTCACTCCGGGACCGACCGCCACCAGAGGGTGATGAGGGCCAGCGCGGCCACGCCGCTGATGCCGGCGCCGAGATAGGCGGCGGACACCGAGGCGCGCTCCGAGATCCAGCCCACCATGAACGAGCCGAAGGGGAAGGTGCCGCCGAAGATGAGGGTGTAGAGGCTCATCACGCGGCCGCGGAGCGCGTCGGGAGCGGCCAGCTGGAGCGCAGTATTGCACGAGGCCACCAGGATGATGCTGGACACGCCGATCACGAACAGCATCGCCAGCGCCACCCAGAAATTCGTCACCGCGCTCATGGCGATGAGTCCGCCACAGGCCACGAAGCCGGCGGCGAGCACGAGGGGCAGCGCGAGCTGCGGCTGGCGGAGATTGCCGAGCGTGAGTGCGCCCGTCACCGCGCCCACCCCCACCGCCGCCATGAGGAAGCCGAAGCCGGCCGCGTCCACGCGCAGGACGGTGCGGGCGAGAAGCGGCACGTAGACGGAGAAGTTGAAGACGGTGAGGCTCACCACGAACAGCAGCATGAGGAGGAGGCGGATGCGGCGCACCGAGAGCGCGTAGCGGAGGCCCTCGCCCACGTCGGCGAGCATGGAGCGCCCGCGCTCGACGCGGGGCGCGCCCTCGGTGCGCATGCGCAGCAGCGCGAAGATCACCACCGTGAACGACAGGGCGTTCAGGAGGAAGGCCATGTCGACCCCGAAGCGGGCAATGAGCAGCCCCGCCACCACCGGGCCGATGATGCGGGCGGTATTGAACGCGGCCGAGTTGAGCGCCACCGCGTTCACGATGTCCGCCTTGCCCACCAGGTCGGCCACGAAGGACTGGCGGGTGGGCATGTCCACCGTGTTCACGCAGCCCAGCAGCAGCGCCAGCACGCAGACGTGCCAGTACTCCACATGGCCGAAGCGGACCAGGACCCCCAGGATCAGCGCGAGGTACGCGATGGAGATCTGGGTGCACAGGAGCACGCGGCGCTTGGGCAGGCGGTCGGCGAGCGCGCCGGTGAACACGGAGAAGAGCAGCACGGGCGCGAACTGCAAGGTGCCGAGGAGCCCGAGCTTCAGCGGGGAGCCGGTGAGCTGCAGCACCAGCCACGCCTGCCCCACCGACTGCATCCACGACCCCACCTGCGACACCACCTGACCGACGTAGAAGCGCCGGTAATCCGCATGATTCAGCGCCCGCAGACCCGCCGGAAACTGCATCTAGCCCCCGGTGGCGCTCAGCGGCGAGGCGGCAGCCGGCGACCGAGAAGGGCCCAGATGCAAGGCGGCGCCCGAGAGCCGTCCCCGAGGCGTACCCCTGGTACGTTGAGGGAACGGCCGAGGGCGCCAACGAAGCAGATGGACCCTTATCGGTCGCCGGCGAGGGCGATGCAGGCGAAGGCGACCTTGGCCGTGGTCGGCACGCCGAAGCGCGCGGTGTGGCGCGCAGGCAGCCCCCCGGGGAAATGCTTCACGTACTCCGCGTTGATCTCGCGATAGTCGGCGGGATCGGTGATGAGCAGCGTCATCTGCACCACGCGCTCGAGCGAGGAGCCGGCCGCGCGCAGGATGGCGGCGACGTTCTCCAGCGCCCGGCTGGTCTGCTCCGCGGCGGTGCCGCCGGGCGCGGCGCCGCCGGTGTCGTTCCCGGCCCCGGTGCCGGAGACGAAGACGAGCCCGGCGGCGCGCGTGGCGCGCGAGAACGCGCCGGGGGCCGGCGCGTCGGGCGGATTGAAGAACTCGATCATGCGCGTCCTCCTTGACGAACGGGCGGGTCTGGCCGATGATTCGGGCTGCGTCCAACCCTACCATGCAATCGACATCCGGCGATCTCCTCGCGGCCGTCCGTGAGCGCGCGCACGCGAACCTCTACTGGCGGACCCTCGGCGTCCAGGTGGAAGACGCGCGCGAGGGCTGGGTGCGGCTGCGCGTGCCCGCGCGGGACGAGCTGCGCAACGCCGCCGGCGCGCCGGTGCACGGGGGCGTCCTCTCCGCCCTGGTGGACATGGCGGTGGGCGGCGCGCTGTCAACGCTGCACGCGTCCGCCGCCGGCGGCGTGGGCCAGTCCACCCTCGACCTCAACGTGAGCTTCCTCGCCGCCGCCCGCGGCGACGTCATCGCGGAGGGCCGCATCCTCCGCCGCGGCCGCAGCATCGCCTTCGGAGAGGCCTCCATCTCCGACGGCGAGGGCACCGTGGTCGCGGTCGGTCGCGCGACCTACATGATCCTGGCCCCCAAACCATAGGCTGACCCCGTACCCGCCACCCGAAAGGAGCGTCCCGTGCCCATCAAGATCGTCTTCTCCCCGCCGATGCCCAAGGACATCATGGACGAGTGCCGCGCCATGGTCCCGCAAGGATACGAGCTGGCCGTGGTGGAGCGCGGCGTGGGGGGCGGCATCGAGGCCCACGCGGACGCCGAGTACTTCATCGGCTTCGCGCGCGGCGACATGGGGCCGGACTTCTACCGGACGCTGCCCAAGCTCAAGCTCGTCCAGCTCATCAGCGCCGGCTACGACCGCCTCGACGTGGCGGCGGCCAAGCAGGCGGGGGTACCGGTGGCCAACAACGGCGGCGCCAACTCCACCGCGGTGGCCGAGCACACCTGGCTCCTCATCCTGGGCGTGCTCAAGCGGCTGGCCTGGCAACACAACAACGTGGTGGCCGGCAAGTGGCGCATCGGCGACCTCGCCGAGAACCGCCTCTACGAGGTGGAGGGCAAGACGCTCGGGATCGTCGGCCTCGGCACCATCGGCAAGAAGGTCGCGCGCCGGGCCCACGGCTTCGACATGCCGGTGATCTACTACGACACCGTGCGCCTCACCGAGGATCAGGAGAACGCGCTCAACGTGCGCTTCGTGCTCCTCGACGAGCTGCTCCGCACCGCAGACGTGGTGAGCCTGCACGTGCCGCTCAATGCCAGCACCCGGAACCTCATGAGCGCGCGGCAGTTCGGGCTCATGAAGCCGTCGGCGGTCCTCATCAATACCTGCCGGGGCCCGGTGGTGGACGAAGCCGCGCTGAACCAGGCGCTGGTGAGCGGCCAGATCGCGGGCGCCGGGCTCGACGTGATGGTGGAGGAGCCGGGCAAGCCCGGCCATCCGCTCTACACCGCGCCGAACATCACCATCACCCCGCACATGGCGGGCCCCACGTGGGAGAACTGGCCCAAGGCATTCCGCAACGCCTTCGACAACGTCCAGCGCGTGGCCCGGGGGGATCGGGCGATGTGGATCATTCCGGAGCTCCGCTAGTGGCCGGAGCTGCGCGAGCATGACCTCTTTCTCCGAGTACGAGCAGTACGACGCGCTCGGCCTCGCCGAGCTCGTGAAGTGGGGGAAGATCTCCCCGCCCGAGCTCCTCGAGGCGGCCATCGAGCGCGTGGAGGCGCGCAATCCCGCCGTCAACGCGGTGGTGATGAAGCTCTACGACTACGCGCGCAAGGCCATCGCGGAAGGGCTCCCCGAGGGGCCCTTCCGCGGCGTGCCGTATCTCATGAAGGACCTCACCGCCTCGCTGGCCGGCGTGCCCATGACGCGCGGCTCGAAATTCTTCGCCGACTCGCCGCCCGCCGCCGAGGACAGCGAGCACGTGAAGCGCCTCAAGCGCGCCGGCCTCGTCATCTTCGGCCGCACCAATACCTGCGAGCTGGGCCTCTCGCTCACGTGCGAGCCGCGCCAGTACGGGCCCACCAGGAACCCGTGGGACCACAGCCGAATCTCTGGCGGCTCCAGCGGCGGCGCCGCGGCCGCGGTGGGCTCGCGCATGCTGCCCATGGCGCATGCCACCGACGGCTTCGGATCCATCCGGGCGCCCGCCGCCTGCTGCGGGCTGGTGGGCCTCAAGCCCACGCGCGCGCGCAATACCATGGCGCCCTTCGCGGGCGAGGGGCTGGCCGGACTCTCGGCCGAGCACGCGGTGACGCTCTCGGTGCGCGATAGCGCCGCCCTCCTGGACGCCACCTGCGGCGCCGGGCCCGGCGATCCCTATCAGGCCCTGGCTCCCGCCCGCCCCTATGTCCGGGAGGTCGGCACCGATCCCGGCAAGCTGCGCATCGCGTTCACGTCAAGGACGCCCAATGGCGCGCCGGTGGAGGCGGAGAGCCTGCGCGTGCTCCAGGAGACGGCGCGCCTCTGCGCCGATCTCGGCCACACCGTGGAGGAGGCGGACCCGGAGATCGACGGCGCCGCGGTGGTGCCGACCTTTCTCACCTTCGCCGCCGCGAATACGGTGGTGAACCTCGCCAGCCACCCGACGGCGGGCCGGCCCGCGCGCGAGGACGAGGTGGAGAAGGTCACGTGGGCGACGGGCAAGCTCGGCGAGCGGGTCTCGGGCGCGGAGTACGTCCGGGCCACCCAGACCGCGCATCGTCTGGGCCGGCAGATGGCCGCCTTTCACATGCGATGGGACGTGCTGCTCACGCCGGGGCTGGCCACCCTGCCTCCGCCGCTGGGCTGGATCGACATGATGCTGGACGACGTGCAGGAGTACTGGCGCCGCGTCTTCCACATGTCGCCGTTCACGGTGTGGTTCAACCTCACCGGCCAGCCCGCCATGATGCTGCCGCTGGGCGTGAGCGGCGCGCTCCCGGTGGCGGTCCACATGGTGGGGCGATTCGGCGACGAGGCCACCATGTTCCGCCTCGCCGCCCAGCTCGAGAAGGCGCGGCCCTGGTTCGACCGACTCCCGCCGATCGCGCGCTGACGGCGTGAGGCTGCTGGCGGCCGCGCGCCGCCGGGTCCGGGGGTGGCTAGATCAGCGCCGCCTCACCTGTCCGGTGGGAGCCTGCGCCCGGCCGCACGGATCCGGGCGAGATCGTATGGCGGCTGCACCAGCAGAATGAGCCGCGCGACGCCGAGAGCTTCGAGCGCCGCGCGCGGCGCCGAGCCCTTGCTGAGCCAGCCGTCGGCGAGCCCCGCGAAGACGGTCACCAGGAATCCGGCCGGATCCCGCCCGGACGCGCGATGCGCGTCGCGCGCCACCCGCACCAGCTCGGCCAGCTGCGGACTCCGCGCGGGCGTATTGAATCCGTCGGCCCAGCGCCCCGCGATGCCGGCCATGCGCGGCCCGAAGCCGCCCACCACGATGGGGGGCGCGCCGACCGGCGGCCCCGGGCGCAGAAATCCTTCCGGGCGCGTGAGGCGATAGTGCGCGCCGGTGAAATTCGAGGTGTCCCCCGCCCAGAGGCGCTTCATGACCTGACAGGCCTCGGCCACGCGCGCCGCGCGCACGCCGTCGGGCTCCACGGTGAGCCCGATCGATTCGTATTCCGGCGCATAGGGCAGGCTGCGATTGCCCCCCGCCCCGATGCCGAGGAGCAGGCGGCCTCCCGACACCTCCTGCAGCGTGGCCGCCATGTTGGCGAGGATGCCGGGGTGCCGGCTGCCGACATTGAGCACGAGCGGCCCCAGCATGATGCGCCGGGTGGCTTCGGCCAGCGCGGATAGCACCGTCCACACCTCGGGCACCGGCGAGTCCGCTCCGCCGTCGGGATCGCGCAGGTGATCCCATGTCCACAGCCCGTCGAAGCCGGCCTCCTCCGCGGTCACCGCCGCCGCGCGGAGCTCTGCCCACGTCGCGCCCATGGGAACGAGGAGGAGATCGGTCTTCATGCGAGGCCTGCCTCCGGGAAGGATTCTAGAAGAACGAGTAATACATGCTGATCGCGAAGGTGTCCATGGACCGCGCGGTGGGCGCCAGCACGTGCCTCTCGTCATAGCGCGCGCGGAACACCTTCTCGTCAGCCTGGTCGTGCCGGTACTCGAGCCGGCCCACCAGCCCGCGCCAGATGCGGTACTGAAGCGTGACGGTGGTGGTCCAGAGCGAGACCTTGTTGTCGAGCCCGGTGCGCGCGCCCTGCGCGTCCTTGAAGTATTCCTGGCGCACGGCCACGCGGAAGCGGTCGGTGACGTCGTAGGCGGCCCAGAGCCCCCAGCCCCACCAGGTAGCGTCGCCATCCCGGCGCGTGCCGTCCGCCACCTCGGAGCCCTCGCGCGTCTCCTTGCCTCCGGTGACCTCGCCGGCCAGCGTGAGCTTCTCGATCCCGGTATAGACCGCCACCGCATCCAGGATCCAGCGCTGGCGGTGGTTGTCGTTGGTCTGTTCGGGGCCCACGATGGCGCCCACGCTCAGCGAGAGCTCCTTGCTGGGCGCGACGAGGAAGCCGCCCGTGAAGGACGGACGGCGATTGTTGTCCTCGCTGGTATCGGATCCCGTGACCGCGCCGGCCTGGACGGTGAGCCAGTCCGTGAACGAGTAGCTGATGAGCCCGCCGGTATGGGTGAACGGACCGGCCAGATTGAAGAGAACACCGCGGGAGAAGTTGAGGTTGTTTGGCGACTCGATCACCTCGTAGCCGAGGAGGCTCACCCACTTGCCGCCCTTGACCGTGATCCCGGAGCCCAGGGGGATCTTCACCGAGACATAGGCTTCCTGGAGGTCGAAGTAGGGTGTGTTCCGGAAGGGGAACTCGTCGTCCTCGTCGCGGAAGATGCCCAGCGAGTGGTTCTTCTGGGAGTCCCGCCCCGTCGTCACCACCAGCCCGAAGCCGAACGGGTAGCGCTCGGACGGATCCTTCTTGAGGGAGAATTCCGCGATATTGAACGTGAAGCCCTCGTAATAGTCGTAGACGCGCAGGTCGTTCACGCCGCCGCGGCTGGCGCCCCCCACGTTCCAGGTGAAGCTGCGCTCGATATAGGCGAAGAGCTTGAGCTCGTCTCGGAAGGACGGGGGCTTGGTCTCCGCGGCGGGCGCGTCGGCCGGCGTCTGGGCGAGCGCGCCGCCCGGCCAGAAGCCGAGAAGGCCCGCGAGGAGTGCCAGGAGCGGGAGGGACCGGGCGCCCATGAGTGGGGGGATTCTACTCCGGTGGCGTCCGGCTTGCCGGGCGAGGCCGGCGCATGCGACGCTCCGTCGCGGAGGTCTCGCCGATACCCATCTCGCTCGCGACCCGCTCGCTGGCCGCCACCTTCGTCTCGCTCGCACTGGCCTACGGCATCTGGTACAGCTACAGCGTCTTTCTGGTGGCGCTGCTGCGCGAGTTCGGCTGGAGCCGCTCCGTGCTCGCGGGCGCCTTTTCCATCTTCACGCTCGTGCACGGCGCGGCGGGCTTACCGCTGGGCTGGCTCGCGGATCGGGTGGGCCCGCGCCGGATCATCATGGTGGGCGGGGCGCTCCTGGGGCTGGCGCTGTGCCTTGACGCGGCGGCCACCCGCCCGTGGCACCTCTATGTGACCTTCGGCCTGCTGACCTCCGCCGGCGTCGCGCTGGCGGGCTGGGTGCCGGCCGTCATTCTCGTCCAGCGCTGGTTCCCGCACCGCGTGGGCACCGCCATCGGCATCACCTCCTCCGGCATCGGCACCGGCATCTTCCTGGTGGTGCCGACCTGCCAGTGGCTCATCGACACGGTGGGATGGCGCTGGACCTGGCGCATCGCCGGGCTCGTCCTCTGCGCGTGGATAGTTCCCGCGGCGCTCTTCCTCATCAAGGACCCGCCCCGCGCGAGCGTGCGCGCGACCGCGGTGCCCCTCGACGAGGGCCTGTCGCTGCATGACGCCCTTGGCTTGCCGGTGTTCTGGCTGCTCGGGCTGGCGCAGGCGGCGACGTCCTTCGCCAACCAGATGCTCCTCGTCCACCAGGTGGTCTATCTCGTGGACCACGGCATCACCACGCTCATCGCCGCCTCCGTGGTGGGCGTGGTCGGCCTGTCGAGCATGGTGGGCAAGGCGGGCGGCGGCTGGCTCTCGGATCAGATCGACCGGCGCATCACGTTCACCATCTCCGCCGCCGCGGTGGGAGCCAGCATCGGGGTGCTGGGACTGCTCGCGCTCTCCCCCTCGGCGGCCTGGGCATATCTCTACGCGGTCCTCATCGGCGTCGGCTACTCCGCGCCGGCGGCCATCTTCCCCGCGCTGGTCAGCGATCGCTTCCGCGGCCGGCACTATGGCGCCATCTTCGGCGCGTTGAGCGTGGCCAATGCGCTGGGCGGCGGGCTGGGCCCCTGGGTGGGCGGCCGCGTCTTCGACACCTACGGCACCTACGCGCCGGCCTTCATCGCCGCCGTGATCGGCGCGGCGGTCTCGACGGCGGCGATCTGGGGCGTCGGGCGCGGCCGGCCCGCGGCGCCCACGCCCGGCGCCCGGAGTTGAAGCGGCCGGGCGAACCTGGGACAATCCCGTCATGAAAACCTTATGCGCCGTCCTGCTCGCCATCACGCTCTCGACCCCTCCCGCGCTGGCCCATCACGGCTGGAGCGGGTACGACGGCGACAAGACCATGAATCTCACCGGGACCATTCGCGAGGCCGGCTACGAGCATCCGCACGGCTATGTGAAGCTCGAGGTGCCCGGCAAGACGTGGTTCGTCGTCCTCGCCCCACCCTCGCGCATGGAGAACCGCGGGCTCCAGCGCGCCGCGCTCACCGCGGGCAAGACCGTGACCGTGGTCGGCTACCCGAACCGCACCGACCCCAACGAGCTGCGCGCAGAGCGAATCACGCTGGACGGCAAGACCACCGAGCTCCGTTGATCCACGATCCGCAGGCCGCCGCCTGGCTGGTCTGGCTGGAGTCGAGCGCGCTCGCGATCGCGATGCGCAAGTGGATGTGGCTCTACCCCGCGGTGGAGATCGCCCACATCATCGGCATCGTGGCCCTGGTGGGCGGCGCCGTCCTCTTCGACCTGCGGCTCCTCGGCTTCTCGCGCAGCCTCCCCGTCGCCACGCTGGCCCGGCACCTCCTGCCGTGGTCGCGCGTGGGCCTGGGGCTGATGGCCCTGTCCGGGGCCCTCATGTTCGCCGCGCACGCGACGGAGTGGGCAGAGAACCCCGCCTTCCGTCTGAAGATGCTCCTCATCATCGCCGCCGGCCTGAACGCGTGGGCTTTTCACCGCTGGCCCTTCCGCAGCGTGGCCGGCTGGGACCGTGAGGTCCCCGCCCCGCTCCGGGCCCGCGCCGCCGCCGTCCTCTCCATCGCGCTCTGGCTGTCCGTGATCGCCTGCGGCCGGCTCCTCGCCTACCTCTGACCTGGTTCGCGCTCGCCCTCGGCGCCGCCCTCCTGCAGGCGACCCAGATCGCCTTCGTCAAGGGGCAGGCGCGCAACATCCCGCCGCTCATCATGGTGTTCTGGACGCAGGCGATAGGCGTCACGGCCTGGGCTCTCGGCCTCTGCGTTACCGGCACGCCCATCCACGTGCCCACGCACATGTGGGGGTGGATCGCGCTCGCCTCGCTGTGCGGGGGCGCCTACTCCTATCTCCTCACGCGCGCGAGCAGCCGCGGCGACATCTCCATCGTGGGCCCGGTGCTGGCGCTGGCGCCGATCTTCTCCATCCTGCCCGACTGGTGGCTCACCGACACGCTTCCTCGCGGCGTCGGCTGGATCGGCGTCGGCCTCTCCGTGGTGGGCACCGCCGGCCTCAGCCGCACGCCGACCCGGCGCATGGATCTCCGCGCCCTCTTCTCCCGGGGCGACGCGCTGGACGCCCTGGGCTCGGCTTTCTTCCTGGGCGTGCTCGCCGCCGTCGACCGGCGCAATGTCCTGGCCATGAGCGTGCCGTCCTACTTCGTCGCCGCCTACGGCGTGATTGCGGTCCCACTCCTGGCGCTCGTGCTGGCCCGCGCCCCCCACGCGCTCGGCGCCTCGTTGCGCCCCGCTCAGCTCACGCGCGTCCTTGGCCACGCGGCGATCGTCCTCTCCGGCACCGTCTTTCAAGTCCTCGCCCTCGCCCTTGCGCCCGCCGCCTACGTCTCCTCGATCCGGCGGGGCTCCGCCGTCTTCACGGTGCTGCTGGGCCGGGCGATCTTCAAGGAGGAGGGCATGGCCGGACGCCTGGCCGCCGCGCTCCTCACCGTGCTGGGCGCGGTGTGCCTGCTGCTGGCGCGGTAGCCGACCTGGTTGTGATATAGCTCGGAAATCGTCCTGAGCGAACGACGTCGGGAGGAACACGCGAAATGTCTGATCACACTCGCCCGGGTCTCTGCCGGCTCATCGCACGATTCTCCGTCATCGCTTCGGTAGGGGTGGGCGTTCTCTCGCTGCCGTTTCTCGCCGACGCACAGCCCGCGCAGAAGGTCTTTCGCGTCGGTTACTTGTCGGCCGCCGGTCGCACTCCCGACGATGGGCCACCCGGCGCGTTTCGGGAAGGCTTGAGAGGCCTCGGCTATGTCGAGGGCCAGAACATCACGTTCCAGACGCGCTTTGCGGAGGCCAAGT
Organism: Candidatus Nitrosocosmicus sp.; assembly: GCA_035654455.1. Lineage (GTDB taxonomy): Bacteria > Methylomirabilota > Methylomirabilia > Rokubacteriales > CSP1-6 > DASRWT01. The sequence continues at coordinate 12,676 of DASRWT010000102.1, forward strand.
TCGAGCGGCTTCGAGACATGGCGGCGGAGCTCGTACGACTCAAGGTCGATGTCCTCGTGACGCAAGGGGGCGCCGCGGCAGCGGCGGCGAAGCAGGCAACCTCGACCATTCCGATCGTCATGGCGCTGGCCTCGGGGGACGCGGTGGCGACCGGGCTCATCGCGAGTCTCGCGCGCCCGGGGCACAACATCACCGGACTGACCGACGAGTCCGTCCTGCTGAGCGCCAAGCGGATGGAGCTCCTCAAGGAGGCGGTCCCCAAGGCAGCGCGCATCGCCATTGTCTGGAACGAGAACGACCAGGGGATGACGTTGCGTTACCGCGAGATCGAGAAGGCGGCGCGGCTCCTCCAGGTGGAGGTGCAAGCGCTGGGCGTGCGTGAGCCCGACGATTTCGATGCCGCGTTTTCCAGGATGGCTCGGCAGCGGCCGGACGCCATGTTTCTGGTGGCGGACGCGCTCACGAACCTGAACCGCAAGCGCTTCATCGAATTCGCGGCCCTGCAGCGCATTCCCGCCATGTATGAAACCGACCAGATCGTCCGCGAGGGCGGGCTCATGTCGTACGGGCCCCGCTCCGGGGACAGCTTTCGCCAGGCGGCGGTCTACGTCGACCGCATCCTCAAAGGGGCGAATCCGACCGACTTGCCGGCACAGCAGCCAACGGCCTACGCCCTCGCCGTCAATCTCAAGACCGCGGTGACGCTGGGACTGACGATCCCGCCCTCGCTGCTGGTGCGGGCAGACGACGTGATCCAGTAGGCGGGGCTACTGCGTTACCCACGCTCCGATCTTCGCCACCACGTCGCTCTCTATCCCCGCGTAGCCGTGATAGGCGAAGGCTTCGCAGGGGTCGCCCTTGCTGGTCCCGCCCTCGAAAGTCAGAAGCTCCTTACGAGGCGTCGCGGTGAGGCGGCCCATCAGGGCATTCATGTCCGAGTAGCGGCAGAGGGCGCAGCCGTCCAGCTTGTGGTGGACGACGAGGACCGGAATCTTGATCCGGTCGATCGGCATATCCGGGACCGGACGCCCCTTCGGATCGGTGAGGATGGTGGAGGTCAGCACGATGCCGTCGGGCCCGCCCTCCGATAGCGGCAGCGACGTGGCGAGGCTCCCCGCCGACTGCGTGCCGCGGCTCGTGCCCACCAGCCAGACCGGCACCGGCGCTTCCTTCCGGAGCCACGCGATCACCGCCTTGACGTCGGCCGCGTGCTCTCGCGTCTGGCGGAAGCCACCCAGATAGGGCGGAGTCTGGCGGTCGGAGGGCGCGTCGATCACCGCCACCAGCAGGCCCTGCTGCGCGAACAGGGCGCGCGTGCGCACGAGGAAGTTCCCCTTGCCCCAGCTGATGTCGCCCTGCGGGGTGAGCCGGAGGCCGCCGTCACCGCCGGCGAAGAGGATGACGGTCGCCCTGGGCTTCTCCGGCCCGAGGACGAGGATGCGCTGGGTGACTCCGGGCCGCGTGGGAATGTCCACCACGCGCTCCGTCTGCGCCCAGGCCGGCGCAACCGCGATGCCAAGAATCAACGGGACCATCCGGAGCAATCGCCCCAACACAACACCTCCCGCCGATGACATAATCTCCCCCACGCGTCCCTTATACCGCGACCTGCCCCGACCCGCAGCACCATGAGGAGGCCGACCAATGAAGTTCGGCGTGGTGATCCCGATCTGGCGGTTGACGATGGCGGACGCCGAGCGCATCACCCTGCGAGCGGAGGAGCTGGGCTGGGACGGCGTCTTCGTGCCCGACCACATCATGGCCAAGCCTGCCACGACCCAGCACTACGGGCCGACCTGGCCGGATCCGTTCGCGCTCCTGGCCTTTCTCGCCGGCCGCACGCGGCAGATCCAGGTGGGCGCGAGCGTCATCGTGCTCCCCTACCGCAATCCGCTCGTCGCCGCGAAGTCGGCGGCCACGGTGGATCAGGTCTCGGGCGGGCGCTTCATCTGCGGCATCGGCGTGGGCTGGGACGAGGCCGAGTTCAAGGACCTGGGTCTCCCCTTCCGCGAGCGCGGCGCCATGACGGACGAATATCTCAAGATCATGAAGACCGCGTGGGCGGCGGACATGCCGGAATACAAGGGGCGCTACATGAGCTTCAGCGGCGCCACCTTCTCGCCGCGGCCCCGGCAAGCGCCGAATCCGCCCCTGTGGGCGGGCGGCGCGCCCGGCGCGCTCTCCGCGCCCGCGATGCGGCGGGCGGCCACCCTCTGCGACGGCTGGCATCCGCTCGGGCTCGGCTGGGCCGATCTCGAGAAAGGAATGGCCACGGTGAAGGAGCTGGCCAAGAGCGCGGGCCGGCCCGCGGGGGCGGTGCGCTTCTGCCCCCGCAATGGGCTGGCGCTGGGCGCCAAGGCGGGCCCGGAGCGCGCGCCCTATGAAGGCGCGCCCGACCAGGTGGCGGCGGACGTGAAGCGAGCGGCGGGGCTGGGCTGCGAGTGGATCACCTTCGACATGCCGAAGGCGGATGTGCCGGGCATGCTCGCGGTGATCGAGCGCTTCGCGAAGGAAGTCAAGCCGGCGACGGCATGAAGGGGCTCAGGATCGGAGGCGGAGGCCACCGATGATACTTGCCGCGCGCGCGGCGGTGGTGCTCGTGGCTCTGCTCCACTTCTATTTTCTCGTGCTGGAGATGTTCATGTGGGACAAGCCCTACGGGCTGCGCGCCTTCGGCAATACGCGGGAGCGCGCGGCCATCACCAAGGCGCTCGCCGCCAATCAGGGGCTGTACAACGGGTTCCTCGGCGCGGGGCTCCTGTGGGGGCTCAGCCTGGGGCCCGCGGGGCGGCACATCGTGATCTTCTTTCTGGCCTGCGTGGTGGTGGCGGGCGTCTTCGGCGCGCTCACCGCGAGCCGGAAGATTCTCTGGGTGCAGGCGGTGCCGGGCGCGATCGCGCTCCTGCTCGTGCTCTTTTCGTGAAGCGGGCACGGGCCGGCTTCAGGTCCGGGGGGCGGGCTCGGTCGCGGTGGTCAGCGTGAACGAGCGCCGCGCCGCCGTCTGATTCTCGTAGATCGAGCCCTGATTGCGCGCGGGCGGCAATGGCAGGCGCACCGGCACCGGCGTCACCCGGGGCTCGATGGTCCCGGTCCCCGCCACCAGGCGCTTGTCGAAGTCCTCGAGGGACGGCGCGTTGAGCAGGGGCCACGCGTCGGCGGCGGCATACTCGAAGAGCAGCAGCGAGCGCGGCAGGCTCGAGACGTTCTGCGCGGAGCCGTGGAGCAGGCGCACGTGGTGGAAGGACATCGAGCCCGCGCGGCCGGTCATCGGCACCGCGCGCGCCACCTCGTCCTTGACCGCCGCCGGATCCACCGCGCCGCAGAAGTAGCCGTCCGCGTGGTGGTCGAAGATGGGGCCCCGGTGGCTCCCGGGCACCACCATGAGGGGGCCGTTGTCGCTGGTGGCGTCGTCCAGCATGATGCCCACCGCCAGGATGTCGTCGTTGGTGTGCGGGTAGAACGCCCAGTCCTGATGCCACTCCACCGGGGACCCGTACTTCGGCGACTTCATGTTGAGCTTGGAGCCGTGCAGCCGCACCCCCGGGCCGAGCAGGGCTTGCAGCACGGCGAGCAGGCGCGGATGGCGGGTGAGGCGCTCGAAAGCGGGCAAGAACTTGTGTGGTGTCTTGATGCGGCGCACCCGCGGATCATCGGCGCGATGGCCGGGCTCGAGGTCGTAGACGTCGGTATGCGAGGTCACTGCGCGCGCGCCCTCGAGGATCACCGCCAGATCGCGGCGCAGGACACCGAGCGTCTCCGGCTCGAGCACGTCGGGGACGACGAGATAGCCTTGCTCACGGTAGAACGCCACGTCGCGCTCACTGATCATCGGGGTCTCCCGGGCGGGTTCGCCATGCCGAATGCGTCGCGCTTCTGCCTCCAGCGTACCACGCCGGGCCGAACCGGGCGCTTGACAGGCCGATGCCGCTGACCGACATTCAAGGCGCAACGATGCACCCAGGCACGCCATGATCAACGCAGATCAAGGGAGACCCACCATGCCGTCTCGTCACCTCAGTCGCCGCACCGTCCTTGCCGGCGCCCTCGGCGCCTCCGCCGCCCTGGCCCTGCCCCGCCTCGGCTTCCCGGCGGTGAAGAAGGGGACCAGCCTCCGGCTCTGGATCCTCAAGACCTACGTGGAGCCGACCAACAAGGCCATCGAGGCGAGCGCCCAGCGCTGGGCGCAGAAGCACGGGGCCGCGGTCACCGTCGAGTACTTCACCTTCGAGGACATGCAGACCAAGTACGTGGCGGCGATCGAGAGCAACAGCACGCCGGACGTGGGCCAGCTCGAGACGAGCGCGCCCTCGCGCTTCGCCGGCATGGGCCAGCTCCTCGACCTCACCTCGTTCTCCAAGCAGATCGACAGCCAGGCGGGCAAGGCGCCCGCCAACGTGGCGCCGGTGACCATGATGGACGGGAAGGTGTACTCGATCCCGTGGTACGTCATGGGCGCCTTCTGGTACGTGTGGCGCGACGTGTTCGAGAAGGCCAAGGTCAAGCTCCCCGGCACCTTCGCCGAGGCCAAGGAAGCGGCGCAGGCGCTGACCCGGCCCAAGGACAACTTCTACGGGATGGGGCAGAGCTGGAACCGCACCGCCGACGGCTACGGCGTCATGCAGAGCCTGATGTACTCCCACGGCGTGGGCTGGGCGGGCAAGGACGGAAAGTACAAGTCCATCAAGACCCCCCAGATGCAGACGGTCATGAAGTGGGCCACCGACATCTACACCAACCAGCTCCAGCCCGCCGACACCCTCACCTGGACGGGCTCGGGCAACAACGAGAACTTCATCGCCAAGAACATCGCGCAGACCTCCAACGGCCCCAGCATCACCTTCGCCATGGAGAACGCGGTGGCCAAGGCCACCGACGCCAAGGACAAGAAGATGAAGGAGGACGCGCTCGCGAATCACGTGGCCCTGCCCCACCTGGGCGGGCCGGACGGGCGCCGCATGCAGGCCATCGCGATGTCCATGGGCGTCTTCAAGGGCAGCAAGGACCCGGAGGCCGCCATGAGCCTGATCGCCCATCTCGTTTCCCCCGAGGAGACGGTGATGGTGATGAAGGATTCCTACGGCCAGTTCGCGCCGGTGCTGGAGAAGGCCAAGACGGCCTCCAAGGACTACTTCAACAAGAACGAGAACTACCGGACGTTCGGCCGCGCGGCGGAGTGGTTCGCGCCCACCGGGTGGCCCGGGCCCGTCACCGCGGCGGCGGCGGAGGTGCAGGCGTCGAACGTGCTCACCGATGCGCCGGCCAAGGTGATCGTGGACAAGTGGTCGGTGGATCAGGCCATCGAGTGGGAAGACAAGAAGATCAAAGAAATCTACGACACCCTTCGCGCGTGACGCGGGACGCGGGAGCGCTCGCCCTGGGCGCTCCCGCGCCGCGCCGCCGCCGGCGCGGCCGCCAGCGGAATCGCGACCTCGGCACCGCCGCCCTCTTCCTCCTCCCGCTCTTCGTCCTGGTGCTGGGGCTGATCTTCTACCCCTTCTACCGGGCGGTGTGGCTGTCCTTCACCGACAAGCTCGTGGGCTATCCTGAGCGCTTCGTGGGCCTCCGGAACTACGAGTACCTGGCCCAGGACGATGCCTTCCATCAGGTCATTCGCAACAGCTTCGTCTTCACCGTGGTGTCGGTGGGGCTCAAGATCGTGACCGGGATCGGGATGGCCCTCGTCCTCAACAGCATCATCCGCGGGCGCAACTTCTTTCGCGGCCTCTTCCTCCTGCCCTGGATCACCTCCACCGTCATCATCGCGCTCACCTGGCGGTGGATGTTCGACGCCTTCCCCGGGCGCGGCTTCTTCAACAGCGTGCTGCTGGACATGGGCCTCCTCAAGCAGCCCATCGCCTTCATGGCCACGCCCGAGGGCGCCATGATGGCGGTGATCGTCGCCAACTGGTGGCGGGGCTTCCCCTTCTTCGGCGTGTCCTTCCTGGCCGGGATGGCCAGCATCCCGCGCGAGATCTACGAGGCGGCCTCGGTGGACGGAGCCGGCGCGGGGCGGCGCTTCTGGCACATCACCTTGCCCGGGCTCAAGCACGTGATCATCGTGACCACCTTGCTCTCCTTCATCATGACCATCAACGACTTCAACATCATCTATGTCATGACGCGCGGCGGGCCGGGCTCCGCCACCCAGGTGTTCGCGACCTACTCGTACCAGGTGGCCTTCCAGCAATTGCGCTGGGGCCGCGGCGTCACCATCTCCATCTTCCTGGTGCCGCTGCTGGTGGTGGGCATCGCTCTGATCAGCCGCTATCTTCTGCGCGAGGGGCGGGGCAAATGACGCGCATCCTGACCATCGCCGGCCTGGTGCTGTTCCTGCTCGTGATCCTGGTGCCCTTCTGGTGGATCGCCAGCATGTCCTTCAAGACCTACGAGCAGATCCAGTTCGCCAGCAGCATCTACGTGCCCAGGCCCTTCACGTGGGAGAACTACACCGGCCTCTGGTCGGAGACGCGCTTTCCGCTCTGGCTCCGCAACAGCGTCGTCACCGCCCTGGTGGTGACGCTGATCTCGACGGTGGTGGCGGCGCTGGCCGGCTACGCGGTGGCGCGCATCCGTTTTCCCGGGCGCGAGGCGGTGGCCAGCATCATCCTCATCGTCTATCTCATCCCGCCCGCGCTGCTCTTCATCCCGCTCTATCGCGTGCTGGCCGAGCTGGGCGCCACCAACAGCCTCTTCGCGCTGTTCCTCTCCTATCCGACCTTCACGGTGCCCTTCTGCACCTGGCTCCTCATCGGCTTCTTCAAGGCTCTGCCCGACGAGCTGGAGGAGGCGGCGCTGATCGACGGCGCCGGGCGCATCACCGCCTTCGTGCGCGTGCTCCTGCCGCTGGCGGCGCCGGGGCTGGTGGCCTCGGCCATCTTCGCCTTCACCCTCTCCTGGAACGAGTTCCTCTACGCGCTGGTGTTCATCCAGGACGAGAGGGCCCTCACGGTGCCGGTGGGGCTCAACCTGCTCATCTACGGGGACGTCTTTCACTGGGGCCAGCTCATGGCGGCTTCGGTGATCACCACGCTTCCGGTGGTGGCGCTCTACATGTTCATCCACCGCTGGATGGCGGAGGGGCTGGTGGCGGGCGGCGTGAAAGGCTAGCGCTCGAGCCGGCGCAGCGCCTGCGTGGTCGCGACATGCTCCTGGTCGAGCCGCTCGAAACGGCGGTACACCTCGTCGAAGTGGCCTAAGGCTTCCCGGTGGTTCCCGTCCACCTGAGCCTGCATCTCGTCGAAGCGGCGGTCCACCCCGTCGAATCGTCGGGCCATGGCGCCGAACTGCTGTTCGATGGTGTCGAACTTCTGATCGATGGCCTCGAAGCGGTGCGCAAGGAACTCGAGAAGATCCTGATACTCGCTCGGCGACATGCCCCTTCTTACCGTGCTCCCTCGACCGGCGCAAGTGTCTCCACGAGTACACAGGATGGCGTATCATCCCCTGTGCCGAAAGGAGACTGCCATGCCCACCCACCACTACGCGGACGTCAACGGCGTGCGGCTGCACTATGCCGCGGAGGGTCAGGGGCCGCTCCTGATGTTCGTCCACGGCTTCCCGGAATTCTGGTACGCGTGGCAGGGCCAGCTGGCCGAGTTCGGCCGCGACCACTTCGTGGTGGCGCCCGACATGCGCGGCTACAATCTCTCGTCCAAGCCCAAGGAGCTCGAGTCCTATGCCGTCCCGCTGCTCGTCGAGGATCTCGTCGCCCTCGCCGAGCATCTCGGCCACCGGCGCTTCACTCTGGTGGCGCATGACTGGGGCGGCGCCATCGCCTGGGCCGTCGCGCTCCTGCATCCCGACCGGATCGAGCGCTTGGTGATCGTGAACGCGCCGCATCCGGCCATCTTCTCGCGCCTGCTCGCCGAGCACCCGGGCCAGCAGAAAGCCAGCCAGTACATGCTCTTCTTCCAGAGCGCGGAGGCGGAGGGCATGCTCGCGGCCGATAACTTCGCTCTGCTGCGTCAAATGGTGCTGGGGGAGGGCCAGCCATGGGGCTGGGCCACCGCGGCGGACCGGACGGCGTACCTGGAGGCCTGGGGCCAGCCGGGCGCGCTCACCGGCGGGCTCAACTTCTACCGCGCCGCTCGCTTGGGCCCGCCCGCACCGGGGGAGGCGCCGCGGAATCCCGCCGCGAATCTCGCGGGCCTCGTGGTGAAGGTGCCGACGCTCGTGATCTGGGGCGAGAAGGATACGGCGCTGCTGCCGGAGAACCTCGACGGTCTCGACCGCGTCGTCAGCGATCTCACGCTCCGCCGCGTCGCCGACGGTACCCACTGGGTCGCGCACGAGCAGCCCGCGCTCGTCAACCGTCACATCCGCGAGTTCCTGGCCGCGCGGCCGACATGAGCGAGGCGATTCCGGCCGCCGACCCGCACCCGCGGAAGCGCACCCGCGTCCTCGACAGCGAGATGGCGTACGTGGACGTCGGGTCGGGCCCGCCGGTGGTGTTCCTCCACGGCAATCCGACTTCCTCGTATCTCTGGCGCAATGTCATCCCGCACGTCGCGGCCACGCACCGCTGCCTGGCGCCAGATCTGGTCGGCATGGGCGAATCCGGGAAGGCGGCGGACGGAGCCTATCGCTTCGTCGATCACGTCCGCTACCTGGACTCGTGGCTCCAGGGGATGGGGCTCGCGCGCGACGTCACGTTCGTCGTGCACGACTGGGGCTCCGCGCTGGGCTTTCACTGGGCGCGGCGGAATCCCGAGCGGATGCGCGCGCTCGTCTACATGGAAGCGCTGGTGCAGCCGGTGACCTGGGCCGACTGGCCGGAGGCGGCGCGGAAGATCTTCCAGGCCATGCGCTCGCCCGCGGGCGAGGAGCTGGTGCTGCAGAAGAACGTCTTCGTCGAGCGCATCTTGCCCGCCAGCGTGCTGCGCGGGCTCACCGAGGCGGAGATGGCGGTCTATCGCAAGCCGTACCTCGATCCCGGAGAATCGCGCCGGCCCACGCTCACCTGGCCGCGGCAGATTCCCATCGAGGGCGAGCCTCCCGACGTGGTGGACGTCGTCAACCAGTACGGGCGCTTCCTCTCGAAGAGTCCGCTGCCCAAGCTCTTCGTCAACGCGGAGCCGGGCTCCATCCTCACCGGCCCCCAGCGCGAGTTCTGCCGGACCTGGCCCCGCCAGGAAGAGGTCACCGTCAAGGGGAGCCACTTCATCCAGGAGGACTCCCCGCACGAGATCGGCCGGGCCATCGCGGCCTTCCTCGCTCGCCTCGCCCCGTGACCGCCGTCCGCGGCGCGCTGGCGCCCTACCGGGTGCTCGATCTCACCGGCTCGCTCGGCCCGCTCGCGGGCAAGATGCTGGCCGACCTCGGCGCCGATGTGGTCCGCGTGGAGCCGCCCGAGGGCAGCGCGCTGCGGCGGCTGCCCCCGTTTGCCGACGGCGTGGCCGACCCCGAGCGCGGGCTCGCCTGGTGGGCCTATGCCGCGGGCACCCGCAGCGTGGCGCTCGACCTCGCGTCGCCGGAAGGCCGCGACGAGCTCCTCGCGCTGGCCCGCGCGGCCGACTTCATGCTCGAGTCGCTGCCGGTGGGCGCGCTCGAGCGGCTCGGGCTCGGCTGGGACGTGCTCGAGCGCGAGAATCCGCGGCTCATCCTCACCTCGGTGAGCCCCTTCGGCCAGGAGGGGCCGCACGCCGGCTGGCGCGGGCCGGAGCTGGTGCTCCAGGCCATGGGCGGCATGCTGCATCCGGTGGGAGACCCGGATCGCCCGCCGGTGCGCGTGGGCGGCGCGCAGGCCTCCTGCCAGGCCGCGGGCCAGGCGCTGCTCGGCACGCTCGTCGCCCACTTCGAGCGTGAGCAAACGGGCCGCGGCAGCTGGGTGGACACCGCCGCCCAGCACGCGCTCACCTCGGCGCTCCTGAGCGAGACCGCGCTGCCGGTGCTCCACCACGTGACGCCCACGCGCGAGGGCTCGGCGGTGCGCACCTCGGGATTTCGCCGGCGCATCCTCTTTCGCTGCCAGGACGGCTTCGTGGCGCTCACCGTGGGCGGCGGCGCGCTCGCGGGCGCCATGATGAAGGCGCTGGTCGCGTGGATGGCCGCCGAAGGCCTTGCGCCCGAGTTCATGCGCGAGCGCGACTGGCACCAGTGGGACAACGCGTACCTGATCGCGGCCGGCGCGCGCGGGCAGGAGGACATCGACCGGGTCAGCGAGGCCATCGCGGCCTTCACCGCCACCCGCACCAAGGCCGAGCTCTACGAGGCCGCGCTCACGCGCGGGCTCCTCATCGCGCCGGTGGCCGACATGGCCGACCTCGCCGCGGACCGCCAGCTTGCCGCGCGCGGCTTCTTCGTGCCGGTGGCGGAGCCGCGGGTCGGGCGCTCGGTGCGCTTCCCCGGCGCGTGGGCGAAGCTCTCCGCCACGCCGCTGCGCGCGCCCCGTCCCGCGCCGCGGCTGGGTGAGCACACCGGGGAGGTGCGGGCCGAGTGGCGCGTCCGCGCCGCCGGCGTGTCCCCCTCACCGGCCCCCGGAACGCCGCGCCACCGCCGCCCCTTCGAGGGCATTCGCGTGGTGGACTTCGCCTGGGTGGCCACGGGCCCGCTCACCGGGCGGCTCCTCGCCGAGTTCGGCGCCGACGTGATCCGGCTCGAGTCGGCCAGGCGCCTGGATCCCGGCCGCACGCTCACCCCGTGGGCCGAGCAGAAGTCGGGTCCGAACCGGAGCCAGGGCTTCGCGAACTACAATGCGGGCAAGCGCTCGGTGGCGCTGGATCTCGCCCGGCCGGAAGCGCGCGAGGTCGCGCGGCGGCTCATCGCCACCGCCGACGTCGTCGTGGAGTCCTTCAGCGCGGGCACCACCGCGCGCTGGGGGCTCGACTGGGCCACGCTCTCGCGGGAGCGTCCCGACCTCATCTACCTGTCCTCGTGCCAGCAAGGGCAGACGGGGCCGCACGCGCACTATCGCGGCTATGGCTCGCTCGCCGCCGCGCTGGCGGGCTTCTACTCGCTCACCGGCTGGCCCGACCGCGAGCCCGCGATGATCTACGGCGCCTACACCGATTTCGTCGCGCACTACTTCGCCACCTCCGCGGTGCTGGCGGCCCTGGATCACAAGCGGCGCACGGGCCAGGGCCAGCACGTGGATCTCTCCCAGCTCGAGGCGAGCCTGCACTTCCTCGCGCCCGAGATCCTCGATTTCATGGCGAACGGCCGCGTGCCTCCTTCTCGCGGCAATGCCGACGCCGTCGCCGCGCCGCATGGCGTGTATCCGTGCGCGGCCGCCGGGGGCGAGCGCTGGTGCGCCATCACGTGCGAGACCGACGCGGAGTGGCGCGCGCTGGTCGTCGCCCTCGGGGCGCCCGAGTGGGCACGCGATGCCGGGCTGGCGGAGGCGGCGGGACGCAAGGCCCGCGAGGCCGAGCTCGACGCGCGGCTGGCCGCCTTCACCGCGACCGAGGAGGCGGGCGCGCTGGCCGCGCGGCTTCAGGCGGCGGGCGTGCCGGCAGGCATGGTGCAGTCCTGCGCCGATCTCCACCTCGACCCGCAGCTGGCCCGGCGCATCGCGTTCCCGCTGGTGGACCATCCGGAGATGGGACGCACTCCTTACGAGACCTGGGCCTTCCGCCTGGGCCGGAACCAGGCGCCGCCGCGCCGGGCGCCGCTCCTGGGCGAGCACACCGAAGAGGTGCTCACGGAGCTCCTCGGCCTCTCGCGCGAGGAGATCGCGCAGCTCACCGCCGCCGGCATTCTCGTCTGAGCCCATTCACGCCGGGGCGCCCGATTTGACCGGGAAGTGGTCCCTTGATAGGGTGAGGCACACACCATGAACGGAATCGTCAGCTACGGCAGCTATATTCCGTACTTCCGCCTGGACCGCAAATCCATCGGCGAGGCCCTGGGCGCCTCCGCCGGCAAGGGAACGCGGGCCGTCGCCTCCTACGACGAGGACACCACCTCCATGGGCGTGGAGGCCGCGCGCGCGGCGCTGCGCGGCGCCCCGCGCCTGGCCCCGGCGGCGCTGTACTTCGCGACTGCGGACCCGGCCTATCTCGACAAGACCAATGCCACCGCCATCCACGCCGCCCTGGATCTCGACACCTCCGCGATGGCCTACGACATGGTGGGGTCGATCCGATCGGGCGCGGGAGTTGTTCGGGCCGCGGCGGACGCGAGCCGGCCCACGCTGGCCGTGCTCTCCGACATCCGCACCGGGTTGCCCGGCGGCAGCGACGAGCGGGACGGCGGCGACGCGGCGGTGGCCTTCCTCTTCGCGGCCGGCGACGCGGACCACCCGGTGCTGGCAGAGCCCGTGGGGGCGGCGGCGGCGACGGCGGAGTTCCTCGAGCGCTGGCGCGTGCCGGGCGATTCCGCCTCGCGGCAGTGGGAGGAGCGCTTCGGCGAGCACGCGTATGTGCCGCTCGCCGAGTCCGCGATCACGGAGGCCATCAAGCAGGCGGGGATCACCGCGCAGGCGCTCGCGCACGTGATCGTGGCGGGCCCGCATGGCCGCGCCAACAAGCGCGCCGCGGCGGGGATGGGGGCGAAGGCCACCGCGCTTGCCGACGACCTCACCGCCACCGTGGGCAATACCGGCACCGCGCATGCGCCGCTCCTCCTGGCGGACGCGCTCGACCGCGCCCAGGCCGACGACCTCATCGCGGTGGTGACGCTGGCCGACGGCTGCGACGTGACGCTGTGGCGCGCGACGGCGGCGCTCGCGAGCCGGCGGCAGCGGGCGCCGGTGGCCAAGCAGGCGGCAGGCGGCGCGCGTGTCGCCTACAACACCTTCCTCACCTGGCGCGGCTTCCTCAAGCGCGAGCCGCCGCGCCGGCCCGATCCGGTGGCCCCGGCCGCCCCGCCCTCGCGCCGGTCCGAGGCGTGGAAGTTCGGCTTCACCGGTAGCCGCTGCCAGGCCTGCGGCTCACGGCACATGCCGCCCGCGCGCGTCTGCCTCAAGTGCCATGCGGTGGACAAGATGGCGCCCGAGCGCATGGCCGACGTGCCGGCGACCATCGCGACCTATACCGTGGACCGGCTCGCCTATTCCCTCTCGCCGCCGGTGGTGGTGGGGGTGCTGGACTTCGAGGGCGGCGGCCGCTTCACCTGCGAGCTCACCGACGTGGATCCCGCGTCGGTCAAGATCGGCGATCGGGTGGAGATGACCTTCCGCCGCCCGATGACCGCCGGCGGCGTCCACAACTATTTCTGGAAAGCCCGTCCGCTCCGCGCCTAGAACAGGAGATCATATATGGCCAGCAACGGAATCCGTGACCGCGTGGCGATCGTCGGCATGGGCTGCACCACCTTCGGCGAGCACTGGGACCGGAGCGTCAGCGATCTCCTCGTGGACTCGTCCCAGGAGGCGCTCAACTCCGCCAATGTGCCCA
>DASRWT010000103.1:0-6893 GCA_035654455.1 Candidatus Nitrosocosmicus sp.
TCAACCTCAAGACCGCCAAGGCCCTTGGCCTCACCCTTCCACCCTCGTTATTGCGACGGGCGGATCAGATCATCGAGTGACGGCCTCGCGCTGGCGCCGATTTCAAACTGATGCACTACCCCTCCCTCGCCGACTCCGGTCTGGTACCCTGGTGGGGTGGGACGAGTTCTCGCCGCGCTGACGCTCCTGCTCCTGGCCCTCCCGGCTCCCGCCCCGGGCGCCATCCCCGAGAGCCCGGGCGTCATCAATCCGATCCCGGACGCGCCGACCTTCCCGGCCAGCCTCAGCACCGTCATCGAGCTCCTCAGGAAGGGAGACAGCGCCGGTGGGCTGAAGGCGGCGCGAGAGTTCGTCAGGAGCCAGCCGGGCTCGGCGGCGGGGCACGAGGTGCTCGGGGTGGCCGCGCAGGTGAACCGGCTCACGCGTGAGGCGGAGGCCGCGTACACGGAATCCCTGCGGCTGGAGCCCGGCCGGCTGACGGTGATGCTCCGCCTCGGCCAGATGGCGCTCGGCGCGAGGGCCTGGAAGAACGCGGAAGGCTGGTTCCGCAAGGCGCTGGTGGCCAATCCCGACCTGGGCGCGGCGCGCCGCGGACTCGCGCTCGCACTGCTGGGGCAGCGGCAGCTGTCGGGGGCGCTGGCGGAAATCCAGGAGGCGCTCAAGCGCTCCCAGGGCCGCGACGAGGACGCCAAGTATCTCCTGGCCCAGATCATGAACGATGTCGGACGCCCGGCCGCCGCGGAGCCGGTGCTGGCCGAGGTGCTGACGGCCCGGCCCGACCACGTCCTCGCGCTGCTGCTGCAGGGCCTGGTCAAGCTCGAGCTGCGCAAGCCGGACGAGGCGGAGGCGCTGTTCGCCAGGGTCGTCCAGCTTGATCCCAAGTCCGCGCAGGGCCGCCTGGGGCTTGCCCTCGTCGAGCGCGCGCGCGGCCAGGTCGCCTCGGCCGCGACGGCCATGGAGAGCGTGATCCGGGACCGACCCGACTGGGCGCTGGCTCACTTCGAGCTGGGACGCACCCGGCTTGGCCTCCGCCAGCTCGATGCTGCGCTCAAGGCCTTCGACCGTGCCGAACAGACGAGCCCGGATCCGGCGGTGACCCGGGTCCGCGCCGCCCAGAGTCTGGCGTCGGCCGGGGAAGCAGACCGCGCCATCGCCAAGGCCCAGGCTTCGCTGGCCTCGGTCAATGCGGCGCCGCTTGCCCGCGCGCTTCTCGTCCGGCTCTACCTGGAGAAGGGCCAGCCGGATCTCGCCGAGCGCGAGCTCCAGGCCGCGGTCACCGCCGCGCCGCAGGACGTCACGCCGCTCCTGAATCTGGCGCGCTTCTACAGGACGCAACGAAAGCCCGCTGACGCGGTGGGGCCGCTGGAGCGCGCGGCCGCGCTGGGGCCGACGCAGGCGGAGCCCCTGGGGCTCCTGGTGGATGTCCACATCGCGCTTGGTCAGAAGGACCAGGCCCTCGCCGCCGGTGAGCGGCTCCTCCGTGTTCAGGGCGACACGCCGGCCGCGTATCTGGTGTTCGCGGTCGTCAACGAGAAGGTCGGCCGGCCGGCCGAGGCCCTCGCGGCATATCAGAAGGTGCTCGACAAGGAGCCGGGAAACCTCACCGCCGCCCGCGCGCGGGCCGGCCTGCTCGAGCGCCAGCAGAGGGTGCCCGAGGCCGCCGGGCTCCTCGAGGAGGCCGCGGCCAGGAACCCGAAGGCCCTTGAGCCGCTCCTCGACCTGGCCCAGCTCGAGGAGCGGGCAGGCAATGTCCCGAGCGCGGCGAGCGCGTATCGCCGTGCCCTCGAGCGAGCGCCCGAGAACCCCATCTTGCTGAACAATCTCGCCTATCTGCTCGGGGGGGAACCCGCCACCCGGGATGAGGCGGCACTCCTGGCCGAACGCGCCCATGCCCTGGCGCCCCAGAGCCCGGTGGTGACGGATACGCTCGGCTGGATCCTCTATCTGAAGGGTGACTTGCCACGCGCGGAGACATTGCTT
Organism: Candidatus Nitrosocosmicus sp.; assembly: GCA_035654455.1. Lineage (GTDB taxonomy): Bacteria > Methylomirabilota > Methylomirabilia > Rokubacteriales > CSP1-6 > DASRWT01. Next base: position 1,981 of record DASRWT010000103.1, read on the forward strand.
GCCGCCGCCGCGAAGGCCGCCCCAGGCATCGCCGAGGTCCGCTATCACCTTGGCATGGTCTACGCGAAGCAGGGGAAGTCCGCCGAGGCGCGCCAGGAGCTCGAGGCCTCGCTCAAGGCGGGGGAGTTCAAGGAAGTCGCGGTGGCGCGCCGGACGCTCGAGTCTCTTCGATAGCGCTCCCTCCGGTTTGACGCCGTCGGCGGGCGTGTGGGATCATGAGGCCTCCCCATGAAGGTCCACTTCACCACCCTTGGCTGCCCGAAGAACCAGGTCGACTCCGAGCTGATGCTCGGCATGCTGTCCGCCGCCGGCCATGAGATCGTCCCGCGCGCCGAGGCCGCCGAGTGCCTGGTGGTCAATACCTGCGCCTTCATCGACCGCGCCCGCGAGGAGTCGGTCAACACCATCCTCGACCTGGCCAAGCTGAAGGATAAGGGCCGGGCCCGCGCGCTCATCGTCACCGGCTGTCTCACGCAGCGCTACGGGCAGGACATCCTCACCGAGATCCCGGAAGTCAGCGCCATCCTCGGCACCTCCGAGCTCGACCGTATCGTGGAGCTGGTGAGCCAGGCCGACGGCCGCCAGAACTGGGTGACGGCGGCGCCTCCCGGCTATCTCTACGACGCGGGCACTCCGCGCCTCCTCAGCGCGCGCGTGCCCTATGCATACGTGAAGATCGCCGAGGGCTGCGACATGGGCTGCACGTTCTGCGCGATCCCCCAGTTCCGAGGGCGCCACCGCAGCCGCCCCATCCGGGACGTGGTCGCCGAGGTGGAAGGGCTCGCCGCGCGCGGGATCCAGGAGGCGATCCTCGTCTCCCAGGACACGCTGGCCTATGGCCGTGATCTCGCCGGCAACGGGGACATCGCCGATCTGCTGCTCGCGCTCTCCGATACGAAGATGCCGTGGATCCGGCCCATGTACCTCCATCCCGCTCACGTCAACGACCGTCTCGTCGCCCGCTGGGCGAGCGCCCGGGTGGTGCCCTACCTCGACATGCCGGTGCAGCACGGCGACGACGGCGTGCTGCGCGCCATGCGCCGCGCGGTGACGGCGCGCCGGATGAAGGAGATCGTCGCCCAGTTCCGCGAGGCCATCCCGGGCGTCAGCGTGCGGACCACGGTGCTGGTGGGGTTCCCCGGGGAAACCGAGGCCGCCTTCGACAATCTCCTGGCCTTCATCGAGGACGTCGCCTTCGACCGGCTCGGCGTGTTCACCTATTCCACCGAGGAGGGGACTCCCGCGGCGACCATGGCCGATCCGGTGCCGGCGGGGACCATGGCCGAACGGGCCGCGCTGGTGGAAGAGGCGCAAGATCGTCTCGCGTGGCCGCGCCAGAAGGCGCTCTACGGCACCCGGCAAACCGTCCTGGTGGATGGGCCAAGCCCCGACCGCGCGTTCCCCTTCGAAGGCCGGCTCGCCGGCCAGGCCCCCGAGATCGACGGTGTGGTCCTCCTTCGCGACAAGCGCCTCACCCCGGGCCGCTTCGCGGAAGTCCGCATCGTCGAAGTGGACGGCTACGAGCTGGTCGGAGAGTAAGGCGGACGAGCCGGATCAGCCGGCTCGGCCCCGGCTGAGCCCGCTCGACCGCCTCGCGCTCGGGCTCGCCACCGGCGGCGGCGCCGGCTACGCTCCGGTTGCCTCCGGCACCGTCGGCAGCGCCGTCGCCCTGGTGCTCCTGTGGGTCATCCCCTTCACGAACATGGCGCTCCTCTGGACCACCCTCGCCGTCACGCTAATGGGTATCTGGTCGGGCGGCCGCGTCGAGCGCATTCTCGGCGAGAAGGACCCGGGCATCATCGTGATCGACGAGCTGGCGGGCATGGCCCTGTCCGTCCTCTTCGTGCCGCGGACCATCCCGGTGCTCCTGGTGGCCTTCTTTCTCTTCCGACTCTTCGACGTGTGGAAGCCCTTTCCGGCGCACGAGAGCCAGTCGCTGACCGGCGGCCTCGGAGTCATGGTGGACGACCTCATCGCGGGCGTCTATGCCCTCGTGCTCGTGATGGGCGCGCGCGCGCTGTTCGGAGTGCCGGCATGACCGGCGTACGCATCCTCACCGTGGGCGTGGCGGAGCTCGCGGGGCGCGACGACGCCGCCGGCCTCGCGGTGGCGCGCGCCCTCCGCGCCGACGGGGTGCCGGTGGCGTCGCGCGCGGTGGTGGACGAGGACGAGGGAGCGCTCGAGGCCGCGCTCGGCCCCGCGCTGGAGGGCGGCGGCGTGGTCGTCGTGCTGGCGCCCCCCGGCGGGTCGGGGGGCGACATCGTGCGGCGCGTGCTGGCCCGGCTGGCCGGCGTGCGGCTCGTGCTCAGCGACCGGTTGCTCGATCTCCTCGCGGCGGACTCCGCCCGCCGGGGCCGCGCGCTGCCCCGTCGCCTGGAGCGCCTGGCGCTGCTGCCGCAAGGCGCCCAGCTCTGGACGGCGCCCGACGGCCCCCCCGGCTGGGCGCTGGAAGCGCGCGGCGCGCTGGTCGCGGTGCTGCCGCTGGACGCGCCCGATCTCTCCGCTCTCGTCGAGCAGCATCTCCGTCCCGCCGCGCGCGACCGGGCCGGCGCCGGCGGCGTCGCCCTCGTGAGTCTCCTGCGCACCGCGGGGGTCTCGGCCGCCGACGCCGAGGAGCGCCTGGCGCCGTGGCTGGGCAAGGAGGGGCCGGTGACCGTGTCGTGCCTGGTGGTGGACGGCGAGGTCTGGGTCCGCCTCCTCGCCCGCGCGCCGTCCCGCGCCGTGGCGGAGGCCGCGCTGATCGCCGCGGGGCCCGCCGTTCGCGAGGCGCTCGGCACCGATTGCTACGGCGTGGACGGGGAATCCCTCGAGGTGGTGGTGGGCGCGCTCCTCCGCGAGCGGGGGCTCAGCGTGTCCACCGCCGAGTCGTGCACGGGCGGACTCGTCGCCCATCGGCTCACCAATATCCCCGGCTCCTCACGCTATGTCGAGCGCGGCGTGGTGGTGTACTCGAACGAGGCCAAGACCGATCTTCTCGGCGTGCCCGCCGACCTCATCCGCGCGCACGGCGCGGTCAGTGCGCCGGTGGCGGAAGCCATGGCCCGCGGCGCCTGCCGCATCGGCGGCACCGCCTGCGGCGTGGCCATCACCGGCATCGCGGGACCCGACGGCGGATCGCCCGAGAAGCCGGTGGGCACCGTCTTCGTCGGGGTGGCGTCGCCCGCGGGCGTCGAGGTGCGCCGATTCCGATTCGCGGGCGGGCGCGAGGCAGTGAAGTGGCAGTCGGCCCAGGCCGCGCTCGATATGCTCCGGCGCGCGCTCCTGGCCTGATGGCGCGGGCCTTCATCGCGATTCCCCTCAGCCCCGAGGCGCGCGATGCGGTGACGGCCGAGGTGGATCGGCTGCGCCCGCTCAGTCGGGCAGTGGCCTGGGTCCCTCGGCCCAATCTGCACCTCACGCTCTCGTTCCTGGGCGAGCAGAGCGAGGAGCGGCTGGCCGCCGCGCTCGGCGCGCTGGAGCATGCCGCGGGCGCCATCGAGCCCTTCTTCCTGGGGTTGCATGGCCTGGGCGCATTCCCGGGGCTCGAACGGCCGCGCATCCTCTGGGTGGGCGTGGCGGAGGGCGCGCTCGCCGTGCGGAGCCTGCAGGCCCGGCTCGCGGCCGGGTTGGCCGAGCGCGGCTTCCCGCCCGAGGCGCGGCCGTGGCATCCGCACTTGACCGTCGGGAGGGTGTTCGACGACCGGCGCTGGCGCCGGGAGGCGACCCCCGCCCTCCACCTCGCCGTCGCGGAGGCCGGCCGCCGCGCGGTGGCGCGCTTTGCCATCACAATGATCTCCTTGATGAAAAGTGATCTGGAACCCGGCGGCGCTCGATACACGGAGCTCGCTGCTCGCCCGCTGGGCGCGCGCGTATGTTGATCGCGATGCGCGCGGTTGCTATGCTCTGCGGGCGAAGCTAGGCGGAAAGGGATGAGGACGGCATCATGAGCGAGCAGGCTGCGTTGGCCCCGGAGACCGTACCGCCGAAGATCACAGCCCGGCGCGGTCTTCGCCTCTCTCTCAAGGTCAAGCTCAGCCTCCTCATCACCGCCCTGGTCGTCCTCACGGTCACGCTCGTCAGCGCATTTCTCATCCGGCAGGAGCAGCAGACCCTCACCGCGGAGATGACCAAGCGGGGGCTCACCATCGCGGAGAACATCTCCGCCGCCGCCAAATCCTCCTTGATCGCCAACGACGAGCTGACGCTCAACGTGCTGGTGAAGGACGCCATGAAGGACCCGGACGTGGCCTACGTGGCCATCGTGGACGAGAACCGCACCGTCCTCGCCCACTCCGACGTGGGAGAGATCGGCAAGCCCATCGCGCGGCCACCCGGCCTCGAGGCGCTCGGCGCGGAGCCCCTCATCCGCACCTACAAGACCAAGCCCCGGGGCGAGATCATCGACTTCGCGATGCCCCTGGTGTTCAGCGACACGCCGGTGGGCGCGCTCTATCTGGGCTTCTCCAAGCAGGCCATCACCGATGCGCTCGCCCGGGCCTTCAACCGGGCCGTCATCGTCACCCTGGCCATGGTGGTCCTGGGCGTGCTGGGGGCGGTGGGCCTTTCCAACCTGCTCTCCCGCCCCATCTTCCGGCTGGTGCGGGGGACGCGGGCCATCGCCGAGGGCGACTTCAACGTGGCGCTGCCGGTGACGTCCGGCGACGAGCTCGGCGTCCTCACCGAGTCGTTCAACCAGATGGCCCGGAGCCTCCGCGAGAAGGAGATGATCAAGCACGCGTTCACGCGCTACGTCGCCCGTGAGGTGGTGGAGGAGATCCTCAAGGACCCCGAGCACATGGTCCTCACGGGGGAGCGGCGGGAGGCCACGGTGCTCTTCTGCGACATCCGTGGATTCACCCCGCTCTCCGAGCGGCTGTCTCCCGAAGAGGTGGTGTCCCTCCTCAACGAGTTCTACACGCTCATGATCGAGACCA
>DASRWT010000104.1:0-10380 GCA_035654455.1 Candidatus Nitrosocosmicus sp.
GGCCCGGAGGCGGTCGAGCATCTCGAGACCATCACCCACTCCCTGCTCGCGCTCGAGCGCGGCGCCGCTCCCGAAGGGGAGGTCGCGACGCTGTTTCGCGCCTTCCACACCCTCAAGGGCGCCGCCTACACGGTGGGTTGCCGCACCATCGGAGACTTCGCTCACCGGGTGGAGGATCTTCTGGTGGCGGTGCGCGAAGGCCAGCGGAGCTTCACGCCCGCCACGGTGGAAGCGGTGTTCGCGAGCGCGGACGCGGTGCGCCTGATGCTCGCCGTCGCCCACGCGCGCCCGGACGGGCTTGAGTCGGCGGTTTCTCGCGCCAGCGCGCTGGTCGAGGCCGCGCTCGGCACCCCCGCGGCGGTCGCGGCGGCGGTCCACGCCGAACCGGCGATGGCGGCCGGGGATCTCGCCGAGCTGCCGACCCTGGAGGCCATGGAGCCCGCGGCGGCCGCGTGGAGCGCGGCGCCGGCTGCTCGCGCCAGCATCCGCGTCAGCGTGGAGCGGCTCGACTCGCTGATGAACCTGGTGGGCGAGCTGGTCATCGCGCGCTCGCGCCTCGACGAGCACCTCGGCCAGCTCGACCGGGTGGGCGAGCTCCTCCTCTGGAGCCGCTCGCGGATGGCGCAGGCGGTTCGGACCTTCGAGGGCAAGCACGAGTACACCCAGCTGGCCACGGTTCCGGCCGCCCGCGAGTCGAGGGGCGGGATGGGGAGCCCGCCGGCGCCGCCGAGTCCCGGCGCCTTCGTGCACGCCTTCGACGAGCTGGAATTCGACCGCTACGACGATTTCAATATTCTCTCCCGGCGAGTGGCGGAGGTCTCCGCCGACGTGGCCGAGGTACAGACCCAGCTCGCGGGCCTGGTGCGCGTGATCCGCGACGACACCGCCCAGGTGCAGCGGCTGACCTGGCGGCTCCGCGGGGACATCACCCGCTCGCGCATGGTGCGGATCGGCACCCTCTTCTCGCGCTATGCCCGCCAGGTTCGGGAGCTCGCGCGGGCGGTGGGGAAGACGGTGGACCTCGAGCTGACGGGCGAGGGAGTGGAGCTCGACAACACCATCATCGAGCAGATCGCCGATCCGCTGCTGCACCTGGTGCAGAACGCCGTGTTCCACGGCGTCGAGCCCGCCGGTGAGCGTCGCCAGCGCGGCAAGAGCGAGCACGGCACCGTGTCACTGCGCGCGTACCACGAGGGGGGCGCGGTGTACGTGGAGGTGGAGGACGACGGGCGCGGCCTGGACGCGGATCGTCTCCGCGCCAGCGCCGTCCGCGGCGGCTTCCTCGACGCGGACGCGGCGGCCCGGCTGAGCGAGCGCGAGGCGCTGGACCTCGTGTTCCTGCCGGGCTTCAGCACCGCGGAGGTCGCCACGTCCGCGGCGGGCCGCGGCGTGGGCATGGACGTGGTGCGGACCAATGTCCTCCGGCTCGGCGGCGAGATCGACGTCGAGACCGAGGTGGGGGTCGGCACGCGCTTCACCCTCAAGCTGCCCCTGACGGTGCTGATCAGCGAGGCGCTGGGGGTGCGGGTGGGCCCGGCGGAGCTCGCCATCCCGGTCAGCGCGATCCGCGGCGTTCACTCCGCGCGCCCGGAGGAGATCCAGACGGGGCCGGACGGCGAGACGGTGGAGATCGAGGGACAGGACCTTCCCCTGCTCCGGCTCGGCCGCGTCCTTGGAGTGGCGGGTGATCCGCCGGGCCGCCGGCTCCTGGTGGTGGCGCTCCGGGCGGGCCGCCGGCTGGTCGCCGCGGTGGTGGACGAGCTCCTCGGTAAGTCCGAGATCGTCATCAAGAGCCTGGGCGCCTTCCTCGATGGCGTCGGCCCCTGGGCGGGAGCCACCGTCTCCGGCGAGGGCCGGGTCATTCTCCTGCTCGATGCGACCCGCCTCGTCGAGGGGCAGCACGGCGCCCCCCGGGCGGCGGGAATGCCGACGGCCGCCCAGAGCCAGCCGGGCGCTCCGCGGAGCGCCGCGCCGCGCGTGCTCCTGGTGGACGACTCGCTCAGCGTCCGCAAGTTCGTCGGGCTCATGCTCGAGCGCGCGGGCTTCGAGGTGCACATGGCCGCCGACGGCGGTGAGGCGCTGAATCTTCTCGCCGACACCACGGTCGACGTGGTGGTCACCGATCTCGAGATGCCGCGAATCAACGGGTTCGAGCTCGTCCAGGACCTCCGCCGCCGCCCCGAGACGCGCGCCCTGCCGGTGGTCATCCTCACCACGCGGGCGGGGGAGAAGCATCTCGAGCTCGCCCGACAGCTGGGGGTGCAGCACTACGTCACCAAGCCAGTGGACGAGCGCGCCTTCGTGGCGCTGGTGGCCCGGCTGGTTCCCGCCCGCGCGTCAGCGGGAGGCGCCCCGTGAACGCGCCCGCCGCGGTGCGGGTGCTCGTGGCGGGCGATTCCCGCGCCATGCGAAGCGCGCTGCGCCGCACGCTGATGGCGGATCCTCGGCTCGAGGTGGTGGGAATGGCGGCGAATGCCGACGAGGTCTTGCGCGGGCTGACGCGGAGCGGGCCGGACGTGATCGTGATCGATGTCGGCATGGATGGGGCCGAAGCCGTCGACACCATCGGCCGGGTCATGACCGTGCATCCGACGCCGGTGGTGGTCATGAGCGCGACCACGCCCGAGGGCGCCGAGGCGGCCATTCGCGCCATGGAGGCGGGCGCGGTGGAGGTGCTGGCCAAGCCATCGTGGAGCGTGGATCCGGGGCTGGCGGCGCTCGCCGGCGAGATCGTCCGCAAGATCCTGGCCGCGGCGCAAGTTCGTCCGGCGCGGATTGCCGCCGCCCGCTCGAGCGAGCCGCCGTCAGGGGCGGCCCATCCGGGTCTCGCCGCCTTCGCGGCGGCGGCCGGCTCCGACGGCTGGACCCCCTGCGTGGTGATCGCCGCCTCCACCGGCGGGCCGGCCGCGCTCCTGGCGCTCATCCCCGAGCTGCCCCGGGAGCTGCCCGCGGCGGTGCTGGTGGTCCAGCACATGCCGGCTCCGTACACTCAGGCCTTCGCGCGCATGCTCGGGGAGCGCTCCCGCATCACGGTGCGCGAGGCCGCCGCCGGCGATCGCCTCGCGCGGGGCGTGGTGAACGTGTGCCCGGGCTCGCAACACCTCACGGTGGGGCCGCAAGGCAAGGTGACGCTCCGTCCCGCGCAGCTCCCCTCCGAGGATTCGCCCTCGGCGGACCTCGCCATGACCTCGGTGGCGGAGCAGGCGGGAGCGCTCGCCCTGGGCGTGGTGCTCACCGGCATGGGCCGCGACGCCGCGCTGGGAGCGGCCGCCATCCGCAGGAGCGGCGGCATCGTGATCGCCCAGGACGAGGCCTCGTCGGTGGTGTACGGAATGCCGCGGGCCGCCGCCGACATGGGCTGCGTGGACGCCATGGTCCCGCTCTCCGGCCTTCCCGAGACCGTGCTGGCCTGCGTGAGCGACCTGTTGAGCCATCAGCTCAAGGTGGGCCATGCCTCTTAGTCCGAGTCATCTCGCCCCCCGCCGCCGCGTGGCGCCCACCCTCCACGGCCGGGGCGTGCTGTTCACCGTGTGCGGGACCCCCTACGCGGTGGAGGCGGCCCGCGTCACGCACGTGCTGCGACACGAGGGAGGCGAGCGCGCGGACATCGTGTTCCTGGGCGCGCCGTATCCCGTGCTCGATCTGCGCATGCTCCTGGGCTTTCCAGCCTGGGACGGTCCCCTGGGCGGGCCGCGCGGCCGCGTGGCGCTCCTGGTGGCGGGAGTCGGGCTCTCGGCGGCCCTGCTTGCCGACGTCGTCGTGACCTTGACGGCGCTTCCGCCGAGCGCGATCAGCCCGCTGCCCGACGGATACGGGGCGCCGGAGCGCCGCTGGCTGCGCGGGCTCGCGCGCCTGGAGAATCGGGACGTCCCGCTCTTCGACGTGGACGCGCTCCTCGCGTCCGAGCTGGAGCGGCACCATGCCTAAGGTCTTGCTGGTCGATCCCGAGCCCGACAGCCGGGCCGCCTTCGAGCGCGCGCTGCGGGGAGCCGGCTACGACGTGTCCGCGGCGGCGAGCGGATCGTTCGCCCTGACCCAGCTCGAGTGGGACCGCCCGCACATCATCGTCACCCAGGCCCGGGTGGATGACATGGATGGCTGTGAGCTGTTCGGCATCGTCCGGAGCGATCCCAAGACGGGGGACATTCCATTTCTCCTCCTGGCCGGGCTCGAGCGCCACATCGCCGGACAGGCGGCGGAAGCCGGCGTGGACCGGCTCTGCACCGGGCATGTGAGCGTGGTCAGCTTTCTCGAGGGGGTCCGCGGCTTGCTGGCCGGCGAGCCGATCCCGGCCGCCGCGACTCCGGCGCCCGTGCCGATCGCGCCGGCCGAGCCTGCGCCGCAGATGATGCGCGGCTCGCTCGACGTGATGGATCTGCCCGCGCTGGCCCAGGCCATCGCCATGGGTGGCAAGACGGGCCGGCTGGCCCTCAAGCTCGCGGCCGGACCGGGCACGCTGGAGTTCGAGGCCGGACAGCTCGTTCACGCCGAGTTCGGCGGCGAGAGCGGCGAGGCGGCCTTCACCGATCTCGTGTGCTCCTCTCAGTCCGAGGGCGGCGGGGACTTCTGCTTCACTCCGCTGCCCCCCGAGCAGGCGGGCAAGCTTCCGCGCACCATTCATCGCAGCGTGGACCGACTCCTTCTCCGCATCGCGGCGGGGATCGACGAGGGCCGCGCCGCCTTCGAGATCACACAGGCGGCCGCGCCCGAGCGCGCCGCGAAAGGGCGGGCCTAGGTCATGGCAAAGGTGCTGGTCGTCGACGACAGCCTCAGTGTGCGCAAGGTGGTGGAGCGGGCGCTGGTCGCCAAGCAGCTGGAGGTGGTATCCGCCGCCTCGGGCACGGAAGCCATCGCCCAGATCGAGCGCGAGCGTCCCGACATCGTGGTGTGCGACGTGGTCATGCCGGATCGCGACGGTTACGAGATCTGCCGCTTCGTGAAGGGCCACCCGCAGCTGGGGCGGACTCCCGTGCTGCTCATCTCGGGCATCGTCAACGATGGCGTTCTCGCCCAGGCGGCCGAGGCGCGCTCGGACGACGTGCTGCGCAAGCCCTTCGAGGCGGCGGAGCTGGTGCGCAAGGTGTCGGAGCTGCTGGCCGCGGGCGGGGGATCTCGCCGCGCGCCGGCGCCGCGGATCGAAGAGCCGCACGCGAACGGCGTGGCGGTGGCGCCCGCCCGCGTGGCGCCGGTCGTCGTCCCGCCGCGCCCGCCGGCTCCCGCGCCCGCGCCGGCCTGGACACCGCCCATCCCGGCCATCCGGCGAGCTCCCGAGCCTCAGCCGGCGGCCGCGGCCTGGGCGGGCGCTCGCCCGGCAGTGGCGGTGGCCCCCGCGCCGTCCGTTCCCCTCGACCTCGGCTCTTTGCTGGCCCAGTTCATGGCCACGTCGGGCGCCGACTGGGCATCGCTGAGCGATCGCGAGGGCTTCCTCATCGAGTCGGTGGGGGATATCGGCGTGGAAGCGGAAGTCGCCGCCGCCATGGCGGCCTGTCTCGCGGAATCGTCGGACGGGATCGGCCGCGAGCTGGGCCGGGGCGCGCTCGGCGGCATGCTCATCGAGTACGAGAAGGGCACCGTGCTGCTGCATCACGTGGGATCGACGGCGGTCTTCGCCGTGATGTGCAAGGACGCGGCGGCGCTCGGGAAGGTCCGCTATTACGTCAAGAAGCTGCTTCCCGACCTGGCGCGGGCGATCTGAGGGGGCGGACACCAATGAAGAATTTCATCCTGACGGTGGCGGACCTGACGTTCTACACGGTGGCGGTGGGGGCGGTGTCCTTGCTCCTGCCCACCGCCGATTTCTCGCTGCCTTGGTGGGGCGCGCTGGCGGCCCCGGCGGTGCTGTACACGCTACTCGTCGTGATGTGCTGCCCGCGGGCGAGCACGCCCCAGGCCATCGGAATCGTGGCCCTGCTCTTCGCGGCGCACGCCGCGCTGGCCTCCGCCACCGGCATGGTCTACGCGGCGGTGATGGCGCTGCCCTACCCAGCCGCCTTCGCGGTGGCGGCCTGGGAATATCTGCCGGCGTCGCTGCTCCAGCTCTTCTGCGTATCCCTGCTCGTACTCCCGTTCCGCGCCATGTACGCGCCGCGGCGCGCCCGGCGCCGGGGCTCGCTGTCGGTTTCCCTGGCGGGGGCGGCGGCGGCCGAACCGCGCCTCGAGGGATTCCCCATCGAGATGCCGGAGACGGCCCCGGCGGCCCCGGCTCCACTGCCGGCTCCGACTGCCCCCGCCCTCGCTGCGGCGGACTCATCGTCCCCCTCGCCGATCTCCGGGGGCGCGGCTCGCGGGGCAGAACGGGTAGAAGAGGTCGTCTCCATCCCGTTTGCGCGCATCGCCGATCAGATCCCCGCGGGGACCTTCACCATTTCCCCCGAGCGGCTGGGCGCGAATCTGCTCGAGCCCGGCCATCTGCTAGTTCCCACCCGCATCGTGATTGCTCAGCTCGCGGAGGGCGCAGTCTCGGTGAGCTGGGACGAGGTGGCGGATCAGTTTCCCCGTCACGCGCTGGCGGTGAAGGAGTCCACCGTGCGTGACCGGCTCCCCGAAGGGCGCATAGTCCTCCCCCTGGACGAGATCGTGCGGCGGCTGCCGCCCGAGATGTTCGCGGCCTCGACGCCGGCCGCGGACGTGCAGGGCATCGAGCGTTTCGCGCTGCCCTTCCAGCCCTTCGAGCCCGAGGTCGCCGATGCGGTGGAGCCTCCCGCGGCGCCCGCCGCGCCGGAGGCCGTTTCCGCGCCGCCGAACGCCGGATCCGTCGTCATGCCGGAGCCCGCGGCCGAGATCGAGGCGCCGGAGCCCGCGGCGGCGCCGGTTGAAGCCCCGCGGCTAAGCTCCCAGCCTCCGGCCGACACCGTGCGGGCCGACTCCGCCGACTTCGTTCCCTCCTTCCTCTTCTGGGAGACCGAGATCGAGTACGGGCTGGCTCCCCACGCCGCGTTCGATGAGCAGCTCGACGCTCTCGAGGCCGAGCCGGAGCCGGCGGCGCCCGTCGAGCCCGGCGATGCGGCCCCCCCTCCGGTGGAGTTTCCGTCCCTGGAGTCCCTGCTCGCGGAACCGCTCTTCGTGGAGATGCCGCCCGTCGAGACCGTGGTCGCGCGCGCGCCGATCGAGCCGCCGGTGCTCGACTCGGCCGTTTCCGCCTCGCCGGTCGAAGAGGCGTCAGTGCTCGAGGCACTTGACCCCGAGCCGCCCGCGATCGAGCCGCCGGCGGCCCCGGCCCCACGCGTGGAGCCGTTTCGCCCCGAGCCTGTCCGGCTCGTCCCGTCCCCGGCGCCGCCGCCACTGCGGGCCCCGCGCCCCAGCTTCCCGCTCACCGAGGATCGGCTGCGGCAGTCGCGCAATCTCGCCGCCGTGCTGACGCCCTTCGGCGCCCTCGAGGTGGGCTCCACCAGCATCGAGGGCGTGACGCTCGTCACCTTCAACTCCTCGGACGTGCCCACCGACGTCATGCTGCGGACGGCGTCCTCCACGCTGTCGTTCCTCATGAGCGGGCGGGCGCCGTGGACGGTGGACCAGCTCACGATCCGCCGCGAGCGAGGCACCATCATCCTCACCCCGCTGGGCGCGGTCGACTCGGGTGGACCGGTGATGGTGGCGTCAGTGGGCCGCGTGGGATCGCTCGCCATGCTGGAGCTGGTATGCCTCAAGGCCGCGCGCGAGCATCGGCTCGCCTATCCGGCGCCGCCCGCGCGGCGCGAGCCGCTCGAGAGGACGGAGAGCGGCTCGCAATACGAGACGCGGGACTCGGGCGGCCTGCCCCTCGGCTTCCTGGCCGGGGATCTCAACGCGTTCGGGCGGGTGGCCCCCACCGTCCTCCGCGATTCCGCCGGGGACGCCGAGGTGTGCGTGTTCCTGGCCCCCGGCGAGGACAGCCGGGCCGTGGCCGGCTTCGCGGTCGATGTCTGTCGCGCGCTCACCCTCGAAGGCAACGCGCACCTGCTGGGGGCGCTGCAGTCCGTGGTGTTCCGCCTGGGCCCGCGCCGGCTGGTGGTGCGGCCGGTGAAGGGCGTGCCCGGACGATTCAGCGTGCTCGTGGCCGCCGGAGAAACCGCGGGCCGACCCGGCCTCGCGCACCGGCAACTGGAGCGGGCCGCGACGCTGCTGCGCGCGGTCTGAGAGCCGACACCATGTCCATCATCAATTACGCGGCGAAAGAGATCAACTTCAAGGTCGTCTACTACGGCCCCGGCGTGGCGGGCAAGACGGCGAGCCTGCAGCACGTGCACCGCTCGCTTCCCGAAGGCAACAAGGGGAAGATGATCTCGCTCGCCACCGGCGACGACCGGACCATCTTCTTCGACTTCTTGCCCGTGTCCTCCCTCAGCGTGCGGGGGTTCGTGACCAAGTTCCAGCTCTACACCGTGCCGGGGCAGGTCTACTACAACATGACGCGAAAACTGGTGCTGCGGGGGATCGACGGCGTGGTGTTCGTGGCCGACTCGCAGTTCGAGCGCATGAAGGAGAACGTGGAGAGCTTCCGCAATCTCGAGGAGAACCTCCGCGAGTACAACTATGAGCTGGACCGCACCCCGTGCGTCATCCAGTACAACAAGCGCGACCTCCCCAACGCCGCGCCGCTTTCGTACATGGAGTATCTCCTCAATCGCCGCGCCCGCCGGGTGCCGTCGTTCGAGACGGTGGCCAGCCGGGGGACCGGCGTGTTCGAAGCGCTCAACACGGTGTCCCGCATGGTGCTCCTCAGTGAGTTTGGACAGGAACAGGAGGTCCAGCGCAATGCTTCATGACGTTGTCATCCACGAGAACGAGGCGACACGCATCGGGCAGGTGCTCGGCAGCTTCCTCGAGGAATCGGGCGTCTCGGAGGCCCTGCTCATCGACCGGAGCGGTCAGCTCCTGGCCTCCACCGGCAAGAGCCCGTCATTCGACACGGTGTCCATCGGCGCCCTGGCGGCGGGAGCCTTTTCCTCCACCAACGCCATCGCGGAGCTCCTGGGGGAGACGGAGTTCTCCGTGCTCTTTCACCAGGGCGTGCGCGAGAGCATCCACGTCTCCACGGTGGACAAGGAGACGATCCTGCTCGCGATCTTCAATGAAGGGACCACGGTGGGCATGGTGCGGCTCTTCGCGAAGGAAGCATGCCGCGCCATCGGAGCCGTCCTCGCGGAGGCCCGCTCCCAGCCGCGCCGGGTGGGGGCACTGGCGGCTCCGCTGACGGCAGACGAGGTGCGGACCGATATGGGCCGGAAGAAGCACTAGGAGAGAGCGAGCGGGGCCATGGCTGTCCTCCACCAGAACAAGCCGGGTGTTCTCTCGGAGCAGGAGCGCCGCGAGCTGACGGAGACCGCCCAGGTCTTCGAGATGATCGTCGAGGCCAATCCCCTCGAGGTCGGTGCGCTCGAGGCCTTGCGGGAGATCTACGTCAAGCTCGGCGATGCCGACAAGCACGCCGACGTGGTCCGCCGCATCGAAGCCGCCCACGGCGGGCCTGCCGAGGCCCCGGCCGCCCCCGAGACGCCGGCCACGCCCGCGCCGGCCTCGCGGACCGACCGCGCCGCGCCCGAGCGTCCCGCGCCGCGCCGGCGCTCTCAGCGCGCCCCCGCCGAGACGGCACCGCCCGCCACGCCCATCTCCGCTCCCGCGGAAGAGAGGGCGCCCGAGCCATCCGCGATGCGCGGGCGGGCAGCCTCCGATATCGCGCCGGCCGGCCACGCCGAGCCCGCCATTCCGGCTCCCGAGCCCGTCTCCGGCAAAGGCAAGGGCCATGAGCGCGTGGTGGGCCGCATGGGCAGGCTGGGCGATCTGCTCGTGGCGGCCGGCCTCATCTCTCGGGAGCAGCTCGCTCAGGCTCTCGAGAGCCAGCGCGGCACGAACGAGAAGATCGGAACCGTCCTCATCCGCCTCGACCTCCTCCGGGAGGAGCAGCTCACCGAGTTCCTCTCCAAGCAGTACGGGCTCCAGGCCATCACGTTGTCCCAGCTCGACGTGGACCCCGATGTGGTGGAGCTCGTCTCCTCGCAGCTCGCGCGCAAGTACGAGGTGCTGCCCATCAAGCGCACCGGGAATCAGCTCACCCTGGCCATGGCCGACCCCACCAACGTCTTCGCGCTGGACGACGTCGCGTTCATGACCGGCCTCACCGTGGTGCCGGTGGTGGCGTCCCAGGGCGCCATCCGCCAGGCCATCGACCGGCTGTACGAAGCCCAGACCGGCGGCCTCGCCGAGGTGCTCTCGGAGATGGCCTCCGCCGGGGGCGACGTCGAGGTGGTCGAGGGCGAGGAGGAGCAGTGGGCCAAGGCCGACATCTTCGAGCTGAAGGAGTCGGCCGACGAGGCGCCGGTCGTCCGCCTGATCAACATGATCCTGGTGGATGCCATCCGCCGCGGCGCCTCCGACATTCACCTCGAGCCCTACGAGAAGGTG
>DASRWT010000105.1:0-3377 GCA_035654455.1 Candidatus Nitrosocosmicus sp.
GTGAACTCCTCGAGCCCCATGAAGCGCGCGATGCCCAGGACGAGCACCAGGGCCACCCCGATGGCGAAGGCCGACACCGCGGCGGCGGTGGGGTCGAAGGAGTACTTGAGATAGGCAAAGAGCTCGATCGGGAGTGGGGTCAGCTTCGAGCTGGTCAAGAACAGCGACAGGGTGAAGTTGTCGAAGGAGATCGCCAGGGCGAAGATCGCGCCCGCCACCACGCCCGGCTTGATCACTCCGAGGGTGACCTCGAAGAACGCGCGCACCGGATGGGCGCCCAGGCTCTGAGCCGCCTCCTCCAGCGCCATGTCGAAGTGAGTGAGGGTGGCGGTGACGGTACGGATCACGTAGGGCGTGGTCACCACGATGTGACCGATGAGCAGCGCCGCATAGGAGGCCTGCATCTTGAAGAGCGTGTAGAACTGGAGCAGCGCCACTCCGGTGAGGATCTGCGGCAGCAGCAGCGGGGAGGTGACGAACGCGTTCAGGAGATCGCGGCCGCGGAAGCGGCCCCGCACCAGCGGGATGGCGGCGGCGGTCCCGATCACGGTGGAGGCGAGCGCGGTCCAGACGGCCAGCTCGGCGGAGAGCCAGAGAGCCTGCATGAACTCCCGCCGCTGGAAGAAGTTGGCGAACCACTTGAGCGAGAAGCCCTGCGGGGGAAAGGTGAAGTAGTTGCCGGCGTTGAAAGCGGCCAGCACCACGATGACCATGGGCAGGAGCAGAAAGGCGTAAACGAGGCCCACCGCGGTCCGGAGGATCATACGATTCCTCGCAGCGCCCGCTCGGTCACCTTGATGTAGACCGCGATGAGGGCCACCGAGATCACGAGCAGCACGAAGGCATTGGCGGCGCCGAAGGGCCAGTCGAACACCGAGAGCACCTGCTCGTACACCACCATCGGCAGCACGTGCACCTTGAACCCGCCCACCAGGATCGGCACCACGAAGGAGCTGATGGCCAGGGAGAAGACCAGCAGCGAGCCGGCGAGGATGCCGGGCAGCGACAGCGGCAGCGTGACTTCGAAGAAGGCGCGGCGCGGAGAGGCCCCCAGCGTCTGCGAGGCCTCGATCAGCTGCGGCTCGATGCGCTTGAGCACCCCGGTGAGCGACAGCACCATGAAGGGCAGGAAGACGTGGACCAGCGCCAGCGTCACGCCGAACTTGTTGTACATGAGGGGCAGCGGCTTGGTGATCCATCCCGCCCGCACCAGGGATTCGTTGATGAGGCCGCGGTCGGCGAGGAGGATCATCCAGCCATAGCAGCGGATGACGATGCCCACCAGGAGCGGCGAGAGGATGCACACGATCAGCAGCGGCTTCCAGCGCGAGCGGGTGAGGGCCAGGTGGTAGGCGAGCGGGTAGCCGAGGAGCAGGGACACCGCGGTGGTGATCAGCCCCAGCCAGAGCGTGTCCCCGAGCACGCCCACGTAGTACGCGTCGGAGAAGAAGTGGATGTAGTGCTGCGGGGTGAAGGACCACTCGAGCTGGCCGAATGACTGCCGCGAGAAGCTGACGGCGAGCATCAACAGGAGGGGGGCGAGGAAGAACCCCGCCAGGAGCAGGACGTATGGCCCCAGCAGGAGGACGCGGGCGCCGCGGGTCACGGGTCAGCGGCCGAGCAGCTCCGCGGCCACACGGGCCACGAGCAGGTTCGCCACCAGGGTCGGCGCGCCGGTCAGCGCCGCGATCTCGTCGCGCGTCTTGCGGCGGAAGCCGATGCAGTCCATGACCACCAGGCCGGCCTGGCCGGCGAGGAGCGCATCCGCGGCCCGCCGGACGGCGGCGGGATCATTCTCCTCGTAAGGCGAGAGTGGAGCCACGTGCGCGTCGAAGCCCGAGGCGCGCCAGCGCGCGATGGTCTGGGGCACGTGGCGCTCCGACGGCGTCAGCACCCCCAGGCGTCCGGGGAAGACCATGGCGCGGAGGAGGCCCAGCAGAAGCTGTTGCGGCTCGAGAAACGGCCTGCGCGCGGCGAGCTTGGGAAACTCGCCCGTGCACAGCAGCACGTTCAGCGCGACCCCACGGTCCTCGAGGGCGGCGATCCTGGCCTCGATGCGAGCAATCATCTTGGTCTTGCCGACGAAGACCGTGGAGCCGTCGGCGAGACGGGTGACCAGGATCTCGTCGTCGCCCTCCGGCGCCAGCGGCGCGATCTGCTCGCGGGTGAGCCCGTCGAGCGCGCCCGCCTCGATGATCTCGACGTCGCCGCCCAGGATGGCGGCCATGTCCGGCACCACGTCGCTGCGCGGCGCCTGCCCCACCGTGATCATGCCGATCTTGGTCATGCGATCTCCTCGTGGCCGACTTCGTTCCGGATGATCCGGGCATCGGCCGCCGCCCAGCCCGCGCGCACCCGGGCGCCGGCGGCAAAGCGCACCTCGCCGAGCTCGAGCGCCTGGAGCTCCAGCCCCGCGTCGCTCTTCAGCAGATAGCGGACGGTCTCGCCCTGATAGACCACGTGGGCCACCGTCATGGCCAGCACGGTGTCCACCGCCCCCGCGGGGTCGAGCCGGACCCGCTCCGGGCGCAGCGCCACCGCCACCGCGGCGCCGGCGGGGGCGGCGCCGCTGGCCGCGAGCCGCGCGCTCCCGCAATCCACCGTGTTCGCGCCGGCGGCGCGGCCCGAGAGCAGGTTGATATTGCCGATGAAGCTCGCCACGAAGGCGGTGGCGGGTGTCTCGTAGAGCCCGCGCGGCGCCGCCACCTGCTCGACGCGCCCGCGGTGCATCACCGCGATGCGGTCGGACATGGTCAGGGCCTCCTCCTGGTCGTGGGTCACGTAGATGGTGGTGATGCCGACCTCGCGCTGCAGCCGCTTGAGCTCGATCTTCATGTGGTCCCGCAGCTTCTTGTCGAGCGCGCCCAGCGGCTCGTCCAGAAGGAGCACCGCCGGCCGGGTGATGAGCGCTCGCGCCAGCGCCACCCGCTGCTGCTCGCCGCCCGAGAGCTGGGCGGGATAGCGCCCGCCGTGGCCCGGGAGCTGGACGAGGGCCAGGGCCTCGTCCACCTTCCGGGCGATCTCCGCCTTGTCCACGCGCTGCATGCGAAGGCCGAAGCCCACGTTCTGGGCCACGGTGCGGTGCGGAAAAAGCGCGTAGTGCTGGAAGACCATCCCCACTTTCCGGCGATGGGGCGGGATCCGGGTGACCACGGCGCCGTTGATCGCCACCTCCCCGGCGTCGGGGGTCACGAAGCCTGCCACCGAGCGCAATGTGGTGGTCTTCCCGCACCCGGAGGGGCCGAGCAAGGTGAAGAACTCGCCCGGAGCCACCGTGAGGGACACCCCGTCCAGCGCCAGCGTGGCCCCGTAGCGCTTGACCAGCTTGGTCAGCGTGACGGTGCCGCTGGCACGGGGCGCTTCCGTCAACGCATCTC